>JAUWJC010000025.1 GCA_030607895.1 Pirellulales bacterium | reverse complement strand
GGCGTGGGGGCCGGAAAAACACGCCCTTCGCTGCGCTCAGAGACGTGCCACCCAGTTGCCGGCCGGAAAAACACGCCCTTCGCTGCGCTCAGAGACGTGCCACCCAGTTGCCGATTCGGTCAAGTTATTCTTTTACAACGACTAAGAAGGACCCTATGAGACGACGACTCTGCCTCCCCGCCCTGATTGCTTTCACGTTTCTGGCCGGTTCTCTGGTGCTTCTGCCCGGCGACGTACAAGCGGCCGATTCAGGCGCCTGGATGACGGACGTGGACGCCTGGTTCGGCAAGCACGTGGTCGACCGGCTGGCCACGGTCGTCTTCTACGATTTCGGCACGAAGCAGTGGTTGGGTACAAGCGTGCCGCTGGTGGTGGCATGGCTGCTGGCAGGTGCCGTGTTCTTCACGCTCCGAATGCGGTTCATCAACCTGCGCGGCTTCTGGCATGCCATCCGACTCACCAGGGGTGACTACGACAAGCCGGGCGAGAAGGGCGAAGTTACCCATTTTCAGGCGCTGGCCTCGGCCCTGTCGGCCACCGTCGGCTTGGGGAACATTGCGGGCGTGGCAATCGCCGTCGGCGGCGGCGGGCCCGGGGCCATCTTCTGGCTTATCCTGGTCGGAATACTCGGCATGAGCAGCAAGTTCGCCGAATGCTCGCTCGGACAGATGTACCGAAAAATCGATCGCGACGGCACCGTTACCGGCGGACCGATGCTCTACCTCCGCGACGGGCTCAAAGAAATTGGACTGGCTCCGCTGGGGGCCGTGCTGGCTACGGTCTTCGCATTCGTCTGCATGTGTGCGTCGTTCGGTTGCGGATGTGCGTTCCAGGTGGGAATGTCGCTGGGGCCAATCCGCGAGAAAATCCCCGTACTGGACCAGTTCCCCTGGGTCTACGGCCTGGTGCTGATCGTGTTGGTGGGCGTGGTTATCATCGGCGGAATCCGGCGGATCGCCGCCACGGCCGAGAAGATCGTGCCACTCATGTGCGGCATCTATGTACTCACGTGCGCATTCGTTTTGCTGGCCAATTACACGAAGATCATACCGGCCTTCGAGATGATTATCGAGGGCGCCGTCACTCCGAAAGGTATGTACGGAGGATTTCTGGGCGTAATGGTAATCGGTATCAAGCGGGCCGTGTTTTCCAACGAGGCGGGCATCGGCTCCGCGCCAATCGCGCATGCGGCGGCCAAAACCGACGAGCCAATTAGCGAAGGAATCGTCGCCCTGCTCGAACCGTTCATCGACACGGTCGTCGTCTGCACGATGACCGGATTGGTGATCGTAATAACCGGCGTGCACGTGGCGCCCGAGTACGCCGATCTCGTCCAAACCGAGGCCGGGGCGTCACTGACCGCGGCCGCGCTGGGTAGCGTCAACAGCTTCTTCCCCTGGATTCTCTGCCTGGCGGTATTCCTCTTCGCCTATTCGACAATGATCTCCTGGTCCTACTACGGCGAGCGCTGCTCGGCACACTTGTTCGGACATCGGGCATCACTCATCTACAAGTTGGTCTTCCTTGGGTTTATCTTTCTCGGCTCGATTGTAACGGCCAGCAATATCAAAGATTTCGCCGACCTGATGATGCTCTCGATGGCCTTTCCCAACATTCTGGGAGTGGCCCTTCTAAGCGGAAAAACCCGTCGGGCGCTAAACGACTACTGGCGACGATACAAAGCCGGCGAGTTGGAACCAAAGGCGAAAGGCGGAAGGCGGAAGGCGGAAGGATGACGCTTGCGGCTTCGCACTACCTACCACACACCTCTAAACCCCTAAACCCCTAAACCTCTGCTGTCACGGAGAGGAAAAGACATGAACTGGCTACCGCGAAAGACTGTCGTAGTGCCGATCGATTTCTCCGACGATTCGTTCGCCGGGCTGGCTACGGCGGTCGAGATGGTCGATGATCCGGCCAATTTGCACGTCGTTCACGTACTGCCCAACCTGGAACCCATGGATCCCGGTGTGATCTGGCAGACCATCGACGATGACAGCCGCAGCGAACATGCCGAAAAGGCGTTGCGGCGGGAGTTGAGTGATCGGAAGTGCGACGGAGTACAGGTCGTCATTCGCTTCGGCGATCCCGGCCATGAAATCGCCCAGTATGCCAAAGAACTCGACGCCGGATTGGTTGTCGTCACCTCCCACGGCCAAACCGCTTTGAAGCACCTGCTGATCGGCTCGGTCGCCGAGCGAGTCGTGCGGCTGGCACACTGTCCCGTGCTGGTGCTGAAGGAGGAGAGTTGAAGGTTGAAAGTTGAGAGTTGAAGGTTGAAAGTTTAGGGTTGAGGGTTGAGAGCCAGAACGAAGAATCGCAACCGTTCACGAGATTCTCTTTCAAGCCACGGATGAAACACGGATCAAACATGGATTGAAGACCAAAGGAGGCAGGCAAAAGGTGCCGGCCACCTTTTTCCCGACCCGAACGCCGCCCCAATGATCTGTTCGATAATCTCTCGATGATCTCCTCGTGTTGAAGGCCCGTCCTACTCCTTCTATCCGTGTTTGATCCGTGTTCCATCCGTGGCCCGGTTCCGTCGTCCCAGTTCAACTCTCAACTCTCAACCTTCAACCCTCAACCTTCAACTATCTCAATGAACTCTTCCGGCGTCGAGACGCGGGCAACTTTTGTGCGAAACAGGCGGGCGCCGGGCTGGCCCTGCCTGTAACGGCAGGCGAACCTGCGCATCAGAATCGTGCCCTTTTCGGGTCCAAACCGCTCGACTATCCGACGGTAGTGGTTCAACAGTAGTTGCCGCTGTTGGTCCAGTGTCGGGTCGGCGGGGATCGGCTCTCCGGCCAGCGCGGCCCGTGCCTGGCAGAACAGCCACGGCCTGGCCAGCCCCGCCCGACCAATCATCACCCCGTCCACTCCCCATCGCGACAGCGCCTCGACCGCGGCCCGGGCCGTTTGCACGTCGCCGTTGCCGATAAGAGGCATTCGCTTCAGGTGCAATTTGACTCGGGCGATCTGGTCCCAGTCGGCCGTGCCGCGAAGCCCTTGGTCCGCCGTGCGGCCGTGTACGGTCACCGCCGCCCCGCCGGCTCCTTCGACCGCCTGGGCAACGTCCGTCGCATTGATCGTCTGCCGGCCCGGGCCGCGCCGGATTTTTGCCGTGACGGGCACCGGCCGACACGCCGCCACCACACTTTCCACAATCGCTCCTACCCGATCCGGATATCGCAACAGGTACGACCCGCTTTGGGCCCGTTGGCATACCGCCTTCACCGGGCAGCCGAGGTTGATGTCGACCACACTCACGTTCAGTTCGTGGGCCAGTCGGGCGCCGACGGCGGCCAAAATGGCCGGGTCGTTGTCCCAAAGCTGAACCGCCAGCGGACGCGGCTCCTCGCGCACTCCCCAGAGCCGCTCGGGCAGTGTGTCGCCCAGTGCGTCGATTTCCAGAAATCCCCGGGCGCTGACCATCTCGGTTGTCGGCAGTCCCGCGCCGCCGAACCGTCGCACGATTTGCCGATATGCGTGGTTGGAGAACCCGGCCATTGGAGCCTGCAACAACGGCGGATCGACCACGAGTGGCCCGATCCGCAACGGCTCCCGCGAAGCACCGGCATCGAAGGTTTCCGGCTGTGTGCTCAACATGACATCCAGTTTACCCCATCGACGCCGCGGAGACCACGCGCCGTCGTTGCATGTTTGGCCGTTGAAAGGTTAGACTTCCGAAACCGATCGCTGGCCCAAGCTACCGCGGAAGAACGCAACAGCCCTCGTCCCCGCCCAGTCGTGGCGGTACGCTCCAGGCCCGAGAAATGGTCGCCAACATGAAGGCCGCCCGATTCGACGTGGAACCGCAAACCGCAGCCTAACAGAAAATCTCAACACTTTGGGACGCTGATAATTTTTTGTTCAAGTGACTTTTCCAAGGGCCTGTTGACCTTTTCTGCGACCCGACCGCAGGCGCAAAAGCTGGTATGACCCCAACCTACTATATGGGACCTAATGACCTCATGCCGGACGCATTGCAGGTCGGCGGCGTTCTGTCTATAATCAGTTCAAAAGTATCGGGGAACGAATCCCGGAGTGAAATTGGTTACACAGAAGTGGCACTCTCACTTGACGCCAAGCCTGTCGTCGTAAAGTCAATGATGGCAATCACTTAGAACATCGGGGCGTAGCTCAGCTTGGCTAGAGCGCTGCGTTCGGGACGCAGAGGTCGCTGGTTCAAATCCAGTCGCCCCGACCTCGTAACTCTTTATGACGACACAACTTGCGACGATCAAGACGACATTGCCCTCCCCGACGAAACCACGGTTTGCACCAGGGGTTGCACCAACTGTGGCTGCCTGCTGGCAGTTCCTGACAACACGAAGGCCGCCTGCGCCGCAGTTTGCCGCCTGGCATCGGAGTTGGCGGCGACCGATCGGGCCGCCCTGATTGAGCTTCTCAAGACGGTTGAATGACGCGTCTGATGGTCACACCGAGATCACCTTGACCAGTCGGTTCTCAAAGCGGTTCGGGAGTGTGATGCCGACGGGAAGCGGCAGCGAGCAGGCCGGACAAAGGGCAAAGAGAAGGGAACCGGAAAATCCCTGTTGGAGGTCATCCACCTGTTGGCAGAGATGGACCCGGACGAACGGACCGCCCTGGTCGAACTTCTCAAGGCGTTGGGATGACGAAAGACCGCGAAGGCGATCCACCTGAGTCCGGGAATGACCATTCGTGGTGTCCAGCCTCTGCTGCCCTCGGAGTAATCGGAGCAAGAGGAATGTCGACAGATGGGGCAGGTGCCAGCCCTGTCGCGCTGCGTGCCGACTTCATGAAGAGACTCCAACAGCGGCCCAAGTATCTTGGAATACTTGAATCCTTGCAGATCCTCCTCCCTGAGCTTGCCTTGTTTCTTCCGTGCCATACCCCTTCTACGCGATAACTCGCCAAAAGGCTGGCAAAAAAATTATCGTCAATCCAAGCCTAAGGCACCTGCCTTCCCCAGCCCCCTAACTCGGGTGCCGAATAGCATCTATTGTGCCGAACAGTATTGGGAAGAACCCGTTTTTTTGGACGCCTATACTGCTCGCGGTCAATAATTGCGGTTTTGTGACGAAGTTATCAGTTGTCAGTTATCAGTTATCAGTTATCAGTTATCAGTTATCAGTTGTCAGAGCTTGGAAACAACGACTCTGGCAAGTCTTCAGACTGACTACTGATAACTGACTACTGATAACTGACAACTGACAACTTAATCCGAAAACCTCAATTCTTGACCGCGTTGAGTATATCTCCATGGCAGATATAGCCCATTCCGTCACCGGAGATGCGAAGCATACCGTCTTCCACGGCAAAGACCTTCTTCGGATCAAGAATTAGCCGGCGCATCCCGCTGGGCGGCAAGAATCACGCGTAAGGATTTCAGCCCTTCCTCGAGTGTGCAGTCGAGGGGCAGGTCCCTGGCCACGGCTGTGAGGAACTCTTTGTCTTCGGCGCGGAACATGTTGTCGCGGTCAGTGGTCAGTTCTTCGTGCTGCCACTGGGCGTTTTGGGCCTTACAGATTGAGACGGTACACCGGTCCCAACGGGCGAATTCGAGGCTTAGCACGCCGCCAGTACCGATCAGCTCGAACTGGCGGCGGCGGGGCCGTTGGAAAAAATCGAGATGAACTGCGGCCGCAGAGCGGTCTTCGAAATCGATCAGAAGTTCCACCATGTCCGGCGCCTCGATCCCGATGTCGCTGTAATTGCCGAACAGACTGTGAATGCGGCGGACCGGTTGGTCGGCGAACCAGAGGGCCAAGTCGACGTCGTGCATCAAGTCGAAGGCCCCGTTGTACTTTGCGCTGTACAGGTCTCGGTAGTCGGGTCTGACGTCCGGCAGGTGTTCGCCCATCAGCGCACGAACGCAGACCAGCCGACCGATGCGCCCCGCGTCGAAGTGCTCCCGCAACCTGGCCACGCCCTCGTGGTATCGGAAGCAGAGGCCGACCATGAGTCTCTTCCGGCTGTGTTCGGCTTCGATCGCCAGCTCGTCGACCCCGTCGAGTGTGTCTGAGACCGGTTTCTCCATGAAGACATGGCCGCCCGCCCGGATCGCCTGCTGTGCCATGGGCACGTGCATCTTGGGCGGCGAGCAGATGAAGACCGCCTCAGGCGAGGTATCCAAACCCGCCTCGTAGCTGTCCAGGAGCTTAACCGCGGGTACTTCCCCGGCGACGGCTTTCCGGGCCGAGGTGATCGGGTCGCAGGCACGCAGGTCCCTTACGCCCAGTTCGTGAAGCACCCGCAGATGCCGCCGGCCGATGCTGCCGCAGCCGGCCACAAGGACGCTTAGTTGTTGCCAGTCGTCGGGCATACTGGGGGGTCTCTTTGCAAGGCGGGTCTAAAAATGAGTTGAACAGGTTTGTGGTTTTGCATAGGGCCTGAATCCGTTGCACCACCCGTCCCTACCACGCAGTAAGCCCACCATCGACTACCACGTTCGCCCCGGTCACGTAAGAGGAGGCTTCGGAGGCGAGGAAGACGGCCACACCTTTCATCTCTTTGCCGTCCTGGCCCATGCGACCCATGGGAATGGTCTTCTCGTAGGCATCGACGAACTTCTCGGGCTGATTCCGCCAGAAGCCACCGGGGCTAACGCAGTTGACGCGAATGCCCAACGGTGCGAGATAGACGGCCATGTCGCGGGTCATGGCCAACACGCCGCCCTTGGCTGCATGGTAGTCGAGCGTGGCCCCACCCATCTCGGTTCCCTCGTAGACGCGTCGATCCTTGCCGACCATGCCGGTGGTCGAACCGATATTGATGATCGAGCCGCTCCTGGCCGGCTTCATGGCCTTGGCCACGACGTGCTTCGAGCAGAGAAACACGCCCGTAAGGTTCGTGTCGACGGTCTCTTGCCAGAGTTCCAAGGGCCGTTTTTCAAACGGCGCGTTGTCTGGTGTGCTGGTCACGTTGCCGGCGTTGTTGATGAGGATGTCGAACTTGCCGAACTTCTCCAGCACGGCGTCGACGGCGGACACCACCTGGCCCTCGAACCGCACGTCGCAGGCCAGTGGGAGAGCCGCCCGGCCGGTGGCCTTGGCGATCTTTTCTGCCGAGAGTTGGGCGTTTTTCGAGAGTCCGGCTGGTAACGGCCACGTCGGCGCCCGCTTCGGCCAGGGCCAGGGCCATGTCATAGCCTAGGTTGCGCGCTCCGCCGGTCACCAGCGCAACTTTTCCGTCGAGTTTGAACAGTTCCCAGATATTCATGCTTCACACCATGTCAATAAAGTGTGCCGAACCGGCGTATCGTGTCGAGCAGCGCGTTGTAGTTTTCCAATGGAACGTACTTGGGGATGGAGTTCCCACCGCCGGCCACGTAGCCGCCGCCGGGCGCAAGTCGCTCGAGCAGGCGGCGCGTGGTCTTGGCGACCATCTCCGCCGTACCGCGGCTCATCAAATCGACGTCCATGCCACCGATGAAGGCCAGGCGGTCGCCATACTGTTGTTTCAATTCCAACGCATCCACCGAAGAGGGTTCAACCGGGTGAACCGCCCTCACGCCACAATCGACAATGTCTTCCAGTACCGCTGAGTGGTCTCCGTCCGAATGCCAGATCAGCGGCTTGTCGTAGCGGCGGCACAACTGGCCAATACGTTTGTAGTACGGGAAAACATATTGGCGCAGGAAGTCCGGCGAAGCCATCAGGCCGGTCGTGTAGGCGACGTCGTCGCCCAGCCAGTAGGCTCCGACCCAATCCCGTTGCACGCAACTTTCCGCAATGTTGACACACAGTTCCCCCAGCTTCTCGGCAATCGCCTCGATGAGCCCGGGGTTCTCAAAAAGGGCGATCGAAAACGCCTCCATCCCCATCACCCGCCAGATTCCCGAGAACAGCGGACCTTGGCTGACGATCAGCTTCATTCCGTCGGGAAGATACTCACGGATCGCGTCGACTTCGTCATAGTAAACGCTTTCCGGTCCGATCCAAGGGTAGCGTTCGAAAGACTGTTCGTCCTTGATACCGTCACGGACGTCGAACGACCTGCAGGAGGCGGCCGAATGAGGACCGAAGGCAAGGTCCTTGCGTGTGCCGCCGACCTTGACCTGATAGAAGTGGTCCGGCAGCGGTTGTCCGCGAACGAAAAGCAGCGCGTAGTCGTAGCCGGTCGTTTTCCAGAACGAGACATAGTCGGCCAGGTTCTCGACCGGCCGGCCCAGCTTGGCCTCCATGATTTCCGGATCCACTTGTAGCTCGGCCATGGGGACCTGTTCCGGCTGGCGCCGGCGCGTGATGGTCGCCCTCAGACGTTCGAAATCCGGCTGTGGTTTGCGCGTGTGCGCGGGTCGCGTCGTCACTTTGCCGTCACTTTCCTGTCAGGCCGTCCGCTAGTTGTTGTGGCGAAGTGGGGTCCTCGTCGCCGCATGGCACTTTTTCCGGCCGCTATCATCGCTTGGTAGTTCTCCAGCGGCACCTGGGCCGGGATGGAGTTGCCCGATCCCAACACGAAGCCGCCCTGGCCGTCGAACGCAGTCACGAGTTGCTCGGCCTGGCGGCGGACCTGTTCGGGGGTGCCGCGTATGAGCAGATCCACGTCGACGTTGCCGATCAAGCACAGGTTCGACCCATAGCGCCGTCGAACCGCATGGATGTCCATGGCCGCCGGCTCGATGGGGTGCAAGGCGGCGATCCCCATCGCTATCAAGTCCGGAATCGCCTCGGTGAGGTTCCCGTCGGAATGGAATATCAAGGGCATGTCGGCCTCGTGCACGAGCCGGGCAACTCGCTCGATCCAGGGGAAAACGTATTGCCGAAGCGTCTTCGGGCTGGCCATCAGCGAAGAGCGAAAGGCCATGTCCGACGACAGCCAGACGGCACCCACGGCCTGGTGCCGAACCAGCCGGGCCACCAGCCCGCTGACAATCTGCCCCACCCGGTCGAACACGTAGTGGGCAAAAGGCGGATCGGAAAGCATCGCCACGCAGAGGTTTTCAAATCCCAAAACCACGCCGGGAAAATGAAACAACCCGCCCAGACGCGGAATGATCTTCATGCCAGCCGGCAAGCAGGAAGCCAAGGCGTCAAGTTCCGCGGTGTCCAACGTACTGGGATCGGGCCACTGCCGCCTCTTGGCTTCCTCCAGCGACCCGATCCGGGCAGGCTCGGCCGCGGCGCTGCGCGACGACACGAACCTTGCCCGCGCCAAGTCTATCTCGATCGGAAACAACACATAGTCGTAACCCGCCTGCGACCAAAACGCCGCCGTGTCTTCCGGTCCCCGCACCGGTTTCCCGAGAAACGCTTCTTGAAGCGTCCGCGCCACATCGATCTCCGCGATAGGCACTCTGCCGGCGTACCGGCCCAAGAGCGTTTCACGAAGTCCGCAGAAATTGGCGCCCATGGTCTCTCTTTCCGTTACGATCATTTGCCGGTCTTCGCCGTCGACTGGTCGGGCTCCTGCCATAGCACGGTCTGGCCCTTCTCGAAGGTAACGCGAAAACATCTCATCTCTTGCTCCCAATCACTGTGGTTTGTTCTCGCTGTGTGCCGGCTGCGGGCGGCTGCGTAAGTGCCAGATGTGGTCATGCCAGATGGGGTCACCAAAGTCTGAGTCTGTGACCCCAAAGTCTGCCGAGTTTGCTTCAGCGAGTCCTTGCCGCCTGCGAGCCATTCCAACGTGAAGTGGGCGAAGGTAATCGTCTCGTAGGCATGTCGCTTGCCTCCCTCGAAGAGACAGCCCAGCGACATGTCGGGCAGGACCACCAGGGTCGAGTAGGCGGCAGGGCCGGCATGGATCACGTTCGACACGGGCCAGGTCTTTCCGTCGTCGTAGCTGAGCCGCACCGTCAGTGTATCCCGCTTGCGGCGGTTGGCCGGATTGCAAAACAGCAGGCGATTCCGGTCGAATTCAGGCTTGGCCGTGTACCGCAGGATGTTGGCCTGGCACCCGGAATCCACAAGAGTCCGGGCGATTTACGGCTCCGACCACGGCAAGCCGCCGGCGGTGCTGACGGCAACGCCGCGTCCACCGGTCAGCCGGGGGTGGTTGCGAACGTTGATCATCAGCGAACCGTCGGAGAGTTCCGCGACGGTGCTCTCACCGGCATTGTCACCCGCCGTCCCGCCGGTTCTCCAGGTTTTGCCGTGGTCGTCGCTGTAGATCACGTTGGGGTAGTATTCCGCGTAGGCTTTCCCCTTTTTTTCCACCCACGCGCTGTAGCAGGTGGGGATCACCAACCGGCCGCTTCGCAGTTGGATGCCGTTGCAGGGTCCGGTGCCGTACCAGCGCCAGTGCGGCTTGCGGACCGCCGAGCAGATGTTCACCGGCGCCGACCACGTGGCTCCGTCGTCGGTGCTCTTCGAGACCCAGGCGGTACGCGGTTCGCGGGACGTGCCCCGGTCGATCGTCCCCTGGTGATCGCGGCCGTCGTTCCGGGTCGAATGCAGCCAGATGGTGCCGGTCGTCCGATCGACCACTGGGCAGGGGTTGCCGCAGGTGTGCGGCCCGTCGTCCCAGATCAGTTGCAGCGGCCCCCAGGTCTTGCCGCCGTCGAAGCTCCGCTTGAGCACCGTATCGATATTACCCGAGTCGCCGCCGCCACCCTTGCGGCCTTCACAGAACGCTAGCAAAGTGCCTTTATTAGACACGACGATGGCGGGAATGCGGAAAATCCTGTAACCCTCCTGCCCACTGACAAACACCGGCAGTCGATTGGCGGAGTCGAGTTCTTTCTGATTGTTGGCGCTCAACAAGACCTCACGAGAGATTCGGTATCCGCGGATCTGCGGCTTCGGCGCGTTGTCGGTGATGTATTGCACCGCATAGATATCCCCGTCGGGCAGTTCGACCCAGCCGCCGTATCCCCAATCAGGGCGCGAACTGTTGCTATCCAGGTCGATGATACCCCAGCTTAGCGCCTGCGACCGAAACCGCTTGGCGTCATAGGGAGTCCTGGACAAAGCCGTCTGCGGCGACTCCACAAAGAAACCGAATGGGTGTTTTCCAGGAAAACCGGCCACCCGATGCAGCACCAGGACCTCGCCGCTGCTGAGCCGGCCGGCCGACACCCGGCCGTTAATCAGGTACTTGCCACCGGCAGCGAACGGTCCGCTCCAGGTCTTGCCGCCGTCTTCGGAGATCATCTTCACGGCGCCGGTGGGCACCTGGTTTTGTCGGGTGCGCAGGTACATCACCAGTTGGCCGCCGGGCATCTGGACCAAGTCGCCCTCGGCAGAGCTGATGTTCCGATCGTCCAGTACCGTGATCGGGTCCGACCAGGTCTTGCCGTTGTCGTTCGAGCGGTAATCCATCTGTGACCAGTACTCGCCCTGGAGGTGGAAATGCGACGCACCCAGTATCAGCGTGCCGTCGCCGATCTGCTTCATGGTCAGACTTACCGCTAAGCAGTTCGTTTTCTGCGGGCCGGTCCAGCTTCGGCCGTTGTCGGCGCTGCGGTACAACCATACTCCGCGATTCCCTTTAACATTCTCCGGAGCGTTCGGCCAGTTGTGGGGCGCGCCCGGCGGCCGTTTGGGACCGCCGGGCCCAGACCAATCAGCCGCCAACAAGAGCGACCCGGCCTTCAACCGGATCACCCACCGACACATGAAAAAGCCTTCACCCTTGTGGCCGTATAGAGTGTCAACCACGATCGGCTCACTCCACTTCCTACCCTGGTCTTTACTGATGCGGACCATCGCCTTGGGCACCGCTCCACCGCCGTGTGTATCCCCCACCGCGTAGCAGCAAACAAGATCACCATTGGGGGCGATACAGACGCGCGGCCATCCCTCGTGGTGCTGGTCATCTCGGGATATGGTGACCTTTTGCAGCACCAACCCCTTGGTTACGCAAAGCGAGTTGCCGTCGGCGCTGTCCTCTGCGCGACCGACTGCCCGAAACGACACAAGTGCCGTCAATGCCAAGACGCAGAAACTTCTCATATCAATGCTCCATTGGGATCGGGTTGCCGTCGTCGATGGCGCCCAGCCACTGCCAGACGGTCGCATCTACCGTGTCGCTGAAGAAGCTGACGTGTCCATCGCCGAACAGCGCGTTTACCCCGCCGGGGTGCCGGCTGCGGGCGGCCGCGTAATGCTCATCCTGACTGCTTGTGGGGGCCACGCAGGGCAGCATCGCATCCTGCGACGAGCACTCGCCCGGATGCATGTTATCGGGGGTGCTCGTGTTGGGCGTGGTGCGGTGCGTGTAGATGCAGCCGCCCATGTTCGGCCACGCCCACAGGCCCCGGGCATCGTAGCCGTAGGCCCCCTCGGCATCCCGCCCGGCAACGACCTCGGCGGCCAGGACCGTGTTGGAGGTCCCGTCGCACAGGTCCGCCATTTTTCTCGGCCCGCCGGGGCAAAAAGTACCGTCGTTGTCCACTTCCTTACCGTTGCGGAACATCGTGACAACAATGCCGCCCTCCGACTCGCGGACCATCGTGTCGGAACCGCAGCAAACCGCGGAGTTCGCCCGCGCAAAAAAATGGTTATAGACGTCGTGGTGCCACTTTCGGCCCTGGGCGTTATCGCTGGGACATTGGTAGCTGGGGACTTCCGTCGCCGTAGGCTCGCGATTCATGTCATCCAGGGTGCGATACTCATACTGGAACAAGTCATCCAGTGTGTCCTGTTCGATGAACGGTAAAATCTGCGCAAAAGCCGTGTGTTGGGTGATCGCGCCGTTAATATCCGGCTCACTGGTCCAGCCAACGGGCAACTTCCCATATGAGCTTTCGAAATTGAGTATTGCCAGCCCGATCTGCTTCAGGTTGTTGATGCACTGCATCCGCCGGGCAGCTTCCCGGGCAGCCTGCACCGCCGCCAACAATAGCGCAATCAAGATGCCGATGATCGCGATCACCACCAGCAACTCAACCAAGGTAAATCCGGGACCATTCCGTGATCTCATTGCGTCCCTCCCGATCACTCGGAGACCAGCGAGAACTCGAACTGCTTCGCGCCGCCGGCTTGCACGTCGACTTCCAATTCGCTCTGGCTGTTGTACCTGGCGGGGAGGAACTGCTCGTAGGCGTCGACCGGTTGGCCGGTCCACTGGTCGGGCACCTTTTTGCCGCTTGGCCGCGAGGCGGTGATTTCCACGCGGAACACCCCGGCGAAGGTCCCGCCCTCGGCCGGGATCGAAAACTTCCCGTCAACGATCTCGGCACCTGCCGTAGGGCCCTGCGTGCCCGCCAGGGGCGTGAAGTTGATCGCCCCTTTCTCCAACGGTCGGCCGTCCAGCGTAACGGTCCCTTCGATCCTCTGCCGGGGCGAATCGCCGCAACCGGCCAGAACCAACCAGCAAACAGACAATACGCAGGACAATCGGAACAATTCCATATCCTACGTCCTTCTCTGCCTCCGCGGCCGCAACAACGTCAGGCACACGAGGCCCAGGCCCCCCAGGACGATGGTGGAAGGCTCTGGGATAACATAGAATGCCTGAACTTCGCTTAGCCCTACGAAGTTCGAGTCGCCATGGTTGCTGCTAATGGCGATTTGGATGTACCGGGCGGTGACTGACGTTCCGAAGTCGACACGGTCGGCCGCCGTGTAACTGGCGCTCCCGTCGGCTTGAGTCAGGACACTCACCAGCGTACCGTCGTCTTGGAAGATCTGGGCACTGATGGAGGTCCAGCTCACGCTCGGAACTGTAGTGGTCCCCCCAGAAGCGGAGATCACCGCGCCGCCATCATCCGCAGCATAGGAAAACTCCACCGCTTGGGCACCGCGACTCATAAGAAGGGATTCGGCATGGTTGTAGTTCCAAATCTTGAGAGTGGTCGTCGCATCCAGCAGATAGTCCTGCTTGAAGTCGATATAGAACGCCGAACCGACGATATCAAACTTATCCGAGTGCCACATCGAGCCGGACGCGGGACTCGCTTGGTCGTTGTTGTGGGCGGAACTGGCCATACCGTCCCCGTTGACAACATGGATGGGGTTCTGCCGCTCAATGTTACCCGACACGACATAGTACGACGACGCGCTGGCGGACAGGTCTGTGATGAGCTCCGCTTGCGCACCGGGCACCACGAGAGCCACGGCGGCAAGAGTGCTGATCAGCATCAAGATCGTGCGTTTCATGAGTTTCTCCTTAGAATTAACGTAAGTACAGTACACAGCACACTAGGGGTGCCCCAACGCTCAGAAGACCGAATTTCATGTCATGCCTTGTCCCCCTTTGCTCAGATGCGATGAGTTGACGTTTTACCACCGATCATAAGGATTTCTTTCCGTCCCAGTTACGCCTCTTGCCCGGACCTCTTTGGCCGTTGCCCCTCGACGCTTTGCCCGCCCTCGAGCCGCCGGGCCGTTTCCAGCACGGAGTCCGGCCAGAAGGTGTATGGCCCAAGCCCGACTGCCTGACGCCGCTGCGAGAGATCGAACCATCGCAGCGCCTGCTTCCGGCCCCGCCGTATGTGCATCGTCATGGCCCGAGCCGCGCCCTCCGCGTCGCCCCGACGAACGAAGCGCAGAATCCGTGCATGGTCGCGATAAACCCACGCTTGGACGTGAAGATTGGGTGTGAAGTCGGGCATGGCGGTCCAGACACGGCTGAGAATGTGGTTCTCGCTGACCGTCTTCATGGCCAGCCGGTTCCCGGAGACCTGGATCAGCGTCATGTGGAAGGCCAGATCGGCCTTCACGCACCGGTCCAGGATCGCGTCGGTCTTGCGCCCTTCGCCCGCCTCGCGGACGTCGCGCGCGATGGAAAGACTCTCGGCACAGGTGGCCTCCAGTTGGGCAATTTGCTCGGGGCCGATGCGTTCGGCCGCCTCGGCCGCCGCGCCGCTCTCGACCCACTGGCGCATCTGGTAGAGGTCTTCCAACTCGGTGCGGTTGGGCTCCTTCATGAAGGTTCCCTCGTTGGGCACCTGCTCGATGAGCCCTTCGTGGATGAGTTGACCGATTGCCTCGCGTACCGGGGTGCGGCTGACGCCGAGTTCCCTGGCCAGCGACACTTCCGAGATCCGGCTCCCCGGCGTGAGATGCCCGCTCAGGGCCCGGCCCCGGATCACTCCATACACGTTTTCCTTGATGGTCACTGCCATCCTGTCCTCCTCACGGCGGGCCGCGCCGGACACCTCATTCTGCGTCCACAGCCTGTATGCATAACCTGATTATAACGGTTCCCCAGGGCTTGTCAACAGTCAGGCACGGTTTTCTTGAAGAAAACTCAAAAAACCGTTCCCTGGCACAATCGTGAGTAAATGGTGACGGCCACTGTTGCAAAAAGTGCCTTATACTGATAGATTTACGGCATGATAGTGGAATGAGACGGGGCGGGCAGTCCGTTCGGGGGGCTCGATTCTGGTTACGGATCGGCCCATACCGAGAGGCCTCCAGGACGTTTTTGGCCTGTCGACGCATAGGCTGAGTAGGCCATCTAGAGTCGGTGCCCAACGGCAGGTTGGCTCGGTCGAGGAGGGAATCCGTGAGACATTTCGAAGGACTAATCGCCGCCACGCACACCCCGATGACTGGTGGGGGGCAGCTCCATCTCGACATGGTCGAACGACAGGCTGAGCATCTGCTCGCGGCCGACGTAAAGGGCGTTTTCCCTGGCGGAACGACCGGCGAGGGCGCCTCGCTGACGGTCGATGAACGCATACAACTCACACAACGATGGGGCGACGTCGCGCGCGGCACGGATCTGTCCGTCATCGTGCATGCGGGGCACAATTCCCTGCCGGCGGCATGCCAAATAGCGGCCCACGCACAGCGCGTAGGCGCCGATGCCGTCGGCTCGATCGCCCCTTCTTTTTTCGGCTCTTCCGTTTTTAGGTGCAAACTCCTGGAAAGCGGCCGGTGTGCCACTGCTTGCGGAACTTCCCGTGAGCGTTGAACTTGCATCACGACACTGCTTGCGGGACACTTGTCTAATTCGGAAAGC
>JAUWJC010000202.1 GCA_030607895.1 Pirellulales bacterium | reverse complement strand
GAGCCCCACCGGCAAATAGCCGAATCGTAGTTGGTGGGGCTCGCTTCGCTCGACCCACCCTACCGCTTTATCCTGGAAAGTTTGCGTTCCACACAACGCCGCGTGCCTGCCGCCCCTCTTACAGCAGCGCGGTGCTGAAGTACCGCTCGGCCCGATCGGGCAGCACGGTTGCGATGTTTCCTTTCATCGAGCGGGCCAGTTGCCGGGCGGCCCAGACGTTGGCTCCGGAAGAAATGCCGACCAGCAGCCCGAAGTCGCGGCCGAGTTGCCGCGTGGTCTCGATTGCGTCTTCGTCTGTCACTTCGACGACGTCGTCGACGAGCGAGATATCCAGCACGGCCGGTATGAAGCCGTCGCCGATACCCTGTATCTGGTGCAAACCCGGCTCGTGTCCCAGCAGTGCCGAGACGTTCTTCGGCTCGACGGCCACGATTTTGACGCCCGGCTTGTGCTCCTTCAGAAAGGTTCCCACGCCCTGCAAGGTGCCGCCGCTGCCCACGCCGGCGACGAAACAGGCTATATCGCCGGTCATTTGCCGCCACAGTTCCGGCCCGGTCTCCTCATAGTGGCAGCGGGGATTGTCGGGGTTCTCGAACTGCTGCGGGACGAATATCCGAGGGTCCTCGGCCGCCATCTCCTCCACTCGCTTGACCGCTCCGGGGATGCTCTCCTCGTCGGGCGTGAGAATCAACTCGGCACCGAGGGCGATGATCAGTTTTTTTCTTTCTTCGCTCATTCCCTCGGGCATGACGATTCGGACCGGGTAGCCTTTGAGCCGGCCGACCAGCGCCACGCCGATTCCCGTGTTCCCGCTGGTCGGCTCGACGATGATCGAGTCGGGCTTCAGCCGGCCATCACGCTCGGCCCCTTCGAGCATCGCCCGGGCAACCCGGTCCTTTATACTCCCGCCCGGATTGAGGAACTCCGCCTTGGCATAGACGTTTTCGTTCTTCAGTCGCACCAGCGGGGTGTTGCCGATCAGGTCGAGGATGTTGTCGGTGAGCATGGGTATACCGTGTCGGTTTGACGGGTTGGAGTCATCCTGTAAAGCCGCGACCAGTGGTCGCGATTCGGCCATGCGAAGCCGCAAGCGACAGTAGACTATACCACGACCGGCCGATGGCGTCACCGGGCATTTTAGCCAGGGAACTGAAACGCTCGGACCAAAAAAACCGGCAGCCGGCGCTGGGCCCGGCTGCCGGGGTGACGGGCAGGGGGCCCGATGTCCTCGCGCCGCCACAATCCGCGACCACTGGTCGCGGATTTACAAGGTTGTCAAACTTCCAGCTTCCACGGCGCCCGATACGGCTTGCTAACCAGGGCGTTGGCCTCGGGATCGTCGATAACTTGTTCTTTTTCGCCGTCCCAGCGGATCTTGCGGCCGGCCAGCCAGGCGAGGTTCATCAGGTGGCAGGCATTCGTGGAGTAGTGCCCCTGCTCGACGTCGGCCAACGGTATCGTGTGATTGCGGACGTGCGTGAGGAACGCTTCTTGGTGCTGGGGGCCTTCGTCGGTATGAAAATCCTCTTCCTCGATGACCTTCTTTCGCTTGCCGTTCTTGAGCCGGACTTCGGAGGTGATCCAATATCCACCCCGGGTAGCCAGCAAGGAGCCGTTGGTGCCGAAGAAGCACTTGCCGTGCGAACGTTGCTCTCGACGGCAGCCTATGCGGCAGGTGTACTGCAAAACGAAGCCCTGGTCGGCCACCGGGCCCGGGCCGAACTCGAGAATGCTGTCGAGGGTATCGGGCCACTGGCGGTTATCGTTCACGAAGGCGTAGTTACCGCCGAGCGACGCCACCGACTTCGGCCACTTCACGCCCATCGCCCAGAGCACGACGTCGACATGATGCACTCCCCAGGCGACCGCATGACCGCCGCCGGACGTACGGAACCCGTCGTAGCCGTAGTTGTAGTAGCAGTTCGGGTTGTAAGGGACCATGGGAGCCGGGCCGACGTAGAAGTTCCAATCGAGTTCCTTGGGTGGGTCGCAGTCGGGCGGCGAGCCACGGCCTGGAGACCAGTTTTCATAGTCCCAGACCTTGACTTCCGAGATTCTACCCAACCGGCCCGACTTGACGATGTCCACGACCTTCTGGAACTGATCCCAACTGCGTTGCTGCGTGCCGATCTGCACGATGCGGTCGTATTTTCGCGCGGCCTCGATGGCATATCGACCTTCGCCGATGAAGTTACTCAGCGGTTTTTCGACGTAGACGTCCTTGCCGGCCTGACAGGCATGAATTGTAGGCAGCACGTGCCAGTGGGCCTGGGTGGCGACGATTACCGCGTCGATGTTCTTGTTCTCCAGCAGTTTGCGGTAGTCGTGGTACGACTCGATCTTGCCGCCGCCGTACTGCTGGCAATAGCTGGCCAGGTATTTCGAGTTTACGTCGCAGGCGGCGATGACGCGGTTGCCGGGCAGGCTCTGGAACCCCTTTGTCACCTGTCTGGCCCGAGCACCGCAGCCGATAACACCCAAGTTGATTGTATCGTTAGGCCCCTTCTTGGCGTTGGCCGCGTAGAGCCTGGCCCCGGCCAAACCGGCGGCGGCCGTGGCGGCAGTCGTGCCCAAGAACCCCCTGCGTGTTGGCTTGTCTTCCATCTAACGGTCTCCTGTGATGGGTAGTGGATAGTGGGTAGTGGATAGTGAATAGTGGCTTGTCCTGATGTCACTGACCACTATCCACTGACCACTGACCACTTTTATCGTCCAATAACGGTGAACATGACGTGCCAGCCGGAACCTCTGCTGAGCACGCCGGGTTTCTTTTCCTCCAGCGAGTCGACCGGGCCGATCTCGCCGGCGCAGTAGCAGCCGAACAGGGGCAACTGCTTCCCAATTGCCTTTTGGATGGCATCCAACTCGTCCTGGAAGTTCTTCAGCTTGCTGCGCCGCCCGGCGCAGTTAAAGGCCAACACTCCCGCCGGCTTGCCCTTGAAGTTGGCCATTGCCTCGGCGGCTCCTTCGTTGGCCGAGCGGATCACTCCTTCGTTGTCTTTTGCCATCCGGCCGGAGAGCGAGACCTTGAAATTTCCGGAAAGCAGCACGCCCACCGCGCTGTCTTCGTGGGCCTTACCCCGGAAGTAGACGAACGTCTGGCCGGCGTTCTTGTTGGCGCATCCACCCGTAATGGGAAACTGATTACCCAGCACCTTCTGAGTGCCTTCGACCATGTATTGGCTTTTGGGCGAATGGGCGTCGGGGATGAGGACCAGCAGTTGGTCGTTGTCGGTTTTGCGGAGCACGGCGGCCAGCTTTTCACCCCCAGCCCGAAGCCGCTTCTCGATCAACTCGCGATGGTCTTCGAACAGCAGCTTCGCGGTTCCCAGGTTAGTGACCAAGCCGGCCGCCACCGCGACGCCGTCGCCACCGATCCCCAGCAGGCAGACCGAATCGAAGTCGGTGCAGCCCTTCTGCGTGAACGATCCGTATGTGGCTCCACCGAGCACGATCTCCTTTGGCAAAACCGAGCAGATGCCCGAGAGGAGCTTCTCCTTGTTCTGGCGGTCCTCGAAGCACTCGGAGACGATCACGGCCTTAAGCGGTGTCGAGCCCATGGCTTTTTCGAGCGCTTTGGCGGCCTGTTTTCCGGCGGCGGCCGGGTTCTCGTCTTCGTCCTCGACCATTACCACCTTCAGCACGATTTCGCCCGACGATTTGGCCGGAGGTGTATACCAGGCGTCGTCGGCACGTGCGGCCGACCAGCCCAGGCAGGTCAAGGCGAGGATCAACAACAGTTTCGTCCACGATTGGGAATTGCGATAATTCATAGCGACGTTCTCCTGAGTGTTGAATGTCAGTAGGGTGGGCATTGCCCACCGACAGCACACATTGGCGGTTTCGGTGGGCATTGCCCACCCTACTAGTATTTCGAGCTGCAAAGCCCCCATTCGAGTTTGTTGTCGAAGGGCGGTTTTTCGCCCCATTTGGCGCCTTGCCACTTGCTCCAGGCCAGTGCATTTCGTTGTGAGGGCCAAAGGCCGGCCGCCTGGCCCCAATCGCGTATGCCCGTGCCGTCCGGATCGTGGACCAATACCGAGAAAAAGAACTCCCGCCCTTCGCTGGGGCGAATCTTGCTCCGCATTGGCCGGAAAGGGATGCTGCATTCGTAATAGGTAATGCTGCCCGTGCGGCTGACGGCCGCTTGGGCCTTCTCATACTCCAAGCCGTCCAGCGACCTGCACTTGGCCGCTTCGGCCAGTTTCATACCCGGCTCGGCAAGTTGAAAACACTTGCCGTTGGTTCCGCTGCCCGTGGCAACGAAAAGGAACTCAAAGCGATTCGCCTCATCGTCGGGCGACTTGCCCGTCTTGGTGTCTTGCGGCGAGAGGGCCACCTGCACTGCGTCCACGTATACCGCATCGAAGCAGCCGGAAGTGCCACGCCTGACCAGTTTGTCCTCCTCGACCGCCACCAGGATACAGAACTGCCGCCGGTTCCAGTAGGTGCTCAAGACGGTCTTCTTGCCGCCGACCAGAAAAGCAACGGGAATGGCGTCTTTCCATTCGGCCGGGTCGCCGTCGATGGTGGGCTTGAAGTAGGGAGCGCTGGCACACGAGATATTCTGCTTGCGAACGATCGTTCTTCCGCCTGCTTTTGTAACGGCGGAAGCCGACACCGTGAACGGGTAGGAGTTCACCGCCAGGTTCAAGCCGCCTTCGGTACGGAAAGACACCCGCTTTGTTTCGCCCGCCCCGAGCGAAACCGGCTGCTTGTCCGGTGCAATTCGCCAGCCGTCCGGCGCTTCGAGCGTAACGGTGCCCTGGTACGGACCGTCTTGCAGGTTCTTGATGTCCACAACAGCCAACGGTTGGTGGGGCGGCGCGACGGTCAAGCTTTCCAGCCTTAGCGCCACCGGATCGCCCGCAAGGGCATTTCCAGCAAGCATAAGCACAATCAACACAACCGCAGGCAGTCTCATGGCGATCTTCCTAGCTTTCCACAGGGAGTCCTCATTTTGCGCTACCGGCCTGGTGTGGTCAAGAAGCGGTGCAATCCACCGCATCCCCCGGCTGGTGGGTGACGGGAGGGCGAGGCTCCCGCCTTTCCGCAACACAAACAAAGTAGTATTTGCAGTCCATCGGCGACAGGAGTCGCCTACAATAGCTGCTTGTTCCGCTGTCGCCGATCTGCTATCTTGAAAAATTCCGGTAATTTTCTGGCAACTCTCGTCCGGCGAGACCAACAAAGACCACGGGAGAATAGCCCAATGGGTGGACCCCTGCTTGCGGCGGTAAACGGGAATGTGAAGATCGGCACGCTTGATGTGGCGATCATTGTTGGATACCTGGTAGGAATTGTCGCCCTGGGTTGCTGGGCCGGTCTGAAGCGTAAGGGCCACGAAGGGCAGGCCTATTTCCTGGCCGGTAAGTCGCTCACCTGGCCGATCATCGGACTGGCGCTGTTTGCCACCAACATCTCGACGATTCACCTGGTAAGCCTGGCGCAGTGCGGATACACCAGCGGATTGCTCTACGGCAACTTCGAGTGGATGGCCGCGTTCACGCTGATTTGCCTGTCGCTGTTTTTCGCACCGTTCTACATCCGCTCCAAGGTAGCCACGCTACCCGACTTCCTCGAAAAGCGCTACAGCCGCCCCTGCCGCGACTGGCTCGCCATCCTGTCGATCGTCTCGGCCATCTTCATTCACATTGGCTTTTCGCTCTACACGGGCGCCGTTGTGATGCGGGGACTGTTCGGCATTAACATGTACGTGAGCATTATTACAGTGGCCGCCCTGACCGGCTTGTACACGATCATCGGCGGATTGCTGGCCGTGGTGCTTACCGAATCCATCCAGACGGTAATCCTCCTGCTGGGTGCTATCTGCATTACCCTGATTGGAATGGACAAAATGGGTGGCTGGGCCGAACTACAAGCGCACGTCCACCCGGTCAACTTCTCCATCATCCGACCCAGCAGCGATCCGACCGGCCTATCGATGTGGGCCGTGTTTCTCGGCTACCCGGTCATCGGGCTATGGTACTGGTGCTGCGATCAAACGATCGTTCAGCGCGTGCTGGGTGCCAAGGACGAAGTCCACGCCCGGGTAGGGCCACTGTTCGCCGGCTTCATCAAGATTCTGCCGATGTTCATTTTCGTCCTGCCGGGCCTGATCGGCCTGGGGCTGATCAACAAGGGCGTGCTCACCGAGCCGTTGGAAAACTCGGAAGACGTCTACGCTTACCTGATCAACAACATCCTGCCGGTAGGGCTGAAGGGTATCGTTGCGGCCGCACTGCTGGCCGCACTGATGAGCACCGTTTCCGGCGCGTTGAACTCCATCGCCACGCTGTTTAGCTACGATATCTTCAAACGCTGGCGACCCGATACTTCCGACCACAGCCTAGTGGTCATCGGCCGGATCGTCACCTTCTGCGCGATGATCGCCGCCATCCTCTGGTCGCCGTTCGTGGGCCAGTTCGGAACGATCTTCCAGGGGCTTAACGACCTGATCTGCTACATCGCGCCGCCAATTACCGTGGTATTCCTCTGGGGCGTGTTTTGGCGCCGGGCGTCGGCTACCGGGGCACTTATTACGCTCTTGAGCGGGTCGCTGCTGGGCTTCGGCGTGTTTGTGATCGACTGGTACGATGTTGGCGGCTGGAGCATACACTCGATGATCTCGGGCTTCGTGTTGTTTCTGATCGGCTCGGCCACGCTGGTTGTGTTCTCGTACGTCTTCCCGCACGAACACACCGAAGAGAGTGCCGCGTTGGTATGGAAAACGCCCTGGGAATCGCTTCAGGGTGATTCGTGGCCCGGCCTGGGGGACTTCCGCCTGCTGGCGGCCGTGCTCTTGGTGGTCATGCTGTTTCTGTATTGGGCATTTGCCGGTTCCGATAGCTACTATCCGTTGGCCGGTAAAATCACACTCGCCGACGGCAAACCGGCAGTTGCCGCCCAACTCGATTTCGAGTGCGACGATCCCACGTTCAACTTCACCGCGACTACCGACGAAGACGGCAAGTACGCCTACGGCACGGGTGCCCAGGCAGGCGGAGCACCGGCCGGGATCACTTATCGCGTCAAAATCGTCGAGTCAGAAACCGACGTCCCAGCTCTCCTTCCGTCGAATTACGCCAGCTTCGAGACCTCCGGGCTGCAATTCACGGTCGAAGCAAAGCGGAACCAGTTCGACATCAAGCTCGACAGCAAATAGAGCCGCGGTGTCCTCACCGTTGAGAGTTGAGAGTTGAGAGTTGAGAGTTGAGAGTTGAGAGTTGAGAGTTGAGAGTTGAGAGTTGAGAG
>JAUWJC010000011.1 GCA_030607895.1 Pirellulales bacterium | reverse complement strand
CGGAGTCGCCCTGGGCGTTGTCGGGAACGCCCTGTTTGTCGCCCTGATCGGGCGGGGACGACTGCTCCAAGCGGCTGCTGGGCTGCTGCTGTTTCGTATCCCCCGGCGGAGCGGGCTGAGGGCCGGATGTCGCGTCCGGCTCGCCTTGCCCCTCGGCCGGCTGCGGCTGTCCATTCTGCTGCTGGTCGCGGTGCTTGAGGATTTCCTCGATGGCGTCGCCCGGGTTGGACTGGCCGTCGATTGGTTCGCGGCCCTGCTGGCCACCTTCGCCTTGTCCCTCGTCTGCGGGCATTGTTTCGGCCGATTGCGAGGCTTTTCCTTCCTTGCCGGGCTCGGAGCCTGCGCCTTCCTCGCCGGTTTGCTGCTCTTCGGAGCGCTGCTGCTGGTCCTGTTGTTCTTCTTGCTTGTCTTTGTCTTGACCGTTTTTGCCGGCCGGGTGCTGCTCGCCCGGCTGGTCTTGCTGCTTGGCGTCGGGCGGTTTTTGTTGGTCGTCCGGCTGCTGGTCTTTGGGCTGGTCTTGCTGCTTGTCCTGTTGCTTGTGTTGTTGCTTGTCTTGTTGCTTTTCCTGACCTTGCGGTGGAGGCTTTTTACCTTGGGGGGGAACGACGGGTATCCAGCGTTTTTCAGTCTCCGTTCGGTTCGGGACGGGCTCTTTGTCATCTTGTGCCTCGGCGTGGTAGACGACCCGATCGCCCGCCGTAAGCCCCAGCCGGGCCGGCTCGAACCGGTAGGTCGTCTGAAAGGTGCCCTCGAACGGCTGAGCCGAAAAAGGGACCAGGTTTAATTTGTGCGAAGCACCCTCCGGGCCGTTCCGGCAAATTAAACCTGGTCCCTTTTTCGGCCTGTCCAGTAGCGGTCGGATCGGCAGACCGCGTCCTTGCCGCTCGGCCCGAATGCTCACCCGGCGCAGGGCGAAGTCGGGATCCTCGGCCCGCACTTGCAGTTCCAACACGCCGTCGGCGGGCAATTGAATGTGCTGCTCGGGCGGATCGACCAGTTCGATCCTGGGTAGCATGTCGGCAATCACCTCGATTCGGTGCCTGATCGGCCGGCGGTTCTCGCGACCGGCTTCGTCGCTGAAGCGGAGTTGATACGAATCGTGCTCGGTGCGGAGCTTGAAGCTGCCGACGGCCGACTTCGCGTCGGATTTCATCTTCAAACCCTGACGGCCGTCGCAGTTCAGGTCGATCTCGGCTCGGGCGATCGGTAGGTTCGCCACGGCGCGGATCGTAATTCGCGTGCCCTCAATCGCTCGGATGTCGCCCCGGCCTTCGACGGTTCGAGCGGGAATGCCCGTGTAGGCGGGATACTCGTACTCGACACTTTCGACCAGGATGGCCGGCGGTGTCTCGACGTTGATTGTGAATGTCCGGGTCCGACAGTCGCCGGCGACCAGGCGATACGTAATGTTTTGCTGAAGGCCCAAGCTGCCGGGCGGCAGTACCGAGCGGTGGCGATATCCGCGTTCGGGCAGCGTCATCGGGACCGCCTGGTTGACGTTCTGCCCGTCGGCCGTGCTGTAGTAGAGCGTCACCGGTTCGTCGCCATTGATGCCCTTCACCTCGGCCGAGACGGTTATCTGCTCGCCGTGGAAGGCAACCGCGTCGCCCGGTTTGATCTGCTCGATGGTCACCCGGGTGGGTGCGTTGATACTGGACCAAGGCCAAATCACGCGGGCGGCCGAAACCAGAGGGTTCTTTGGCGAGAGGACGAAATACAGGCAGCACACGGCCAGCACCCCGACCAACAGATAGCCAAGGCGAATGACGTGCGTGCGGTCGACGGCCGACTCGACGGGCACTCGGGCCACGTCGGCCGCTGCCCGCTGCTGTAGTGCTTCATAGACCACCCGGGACACTTCGCGGCGGTGGCTCCGCAACAGTAGGAAGTTAATCAGGCTGTTTTTCAGCGAGGTCCGGCTCTGTTCGATCGTATGGGCGGCAAAGACCGGGTTGATTCGCCTGACCAGTGGAGGCAACACCCGGCACCAGAGGTAGAGGCCCAGCCCGCCGAGCAGTCCGACAAGAGACAGTAACCGCCCCCAGAAGCCCAGTCCGTCCGGCAGTACCCAATGGTCGATCACCGCCACCGCCAGCAGATAGCCCAATATGCCGATGGTGGATATTATCAGCCCCCCGGCGACGTCAACGCCGGCCATCTGCCGCCGGGCCTTCTGAAGCCGGTCGTCAATCAGCATTTCGGACCGGTCCGCCGGCTGGGTGCGTTCGCTGGCCCGGTCCGATTCAGGGATAGCTGTTCCACTCGCCATAGGGTCCTCCTGGCCCACTTCTATATTATAGACGCAACCAGCCCGCTTGAGATTCCCTTTCTTTCCGATTTTCGGACGCCAATGCCTTTCAGCCGCGCCACCCGCGGTGAGGACACCGCGGCTCGGATGATGACGCGGTGATTGACCGTTGGCCGTGGGTTTGCTACCCTGGAACGCTTAGGGCCTGCGTCCAAATAACTTGTACGAATTCCACCAAGAGTGGCACGTCCCTGAGCGCAGCGAAGGGCGTGTTTGGGGTATCTCGCCACGCCCTTCGTTCCTCAGGGACGTGCCACCAATTTGTACAGCTTATTTCTGCGCGGGCCCTTTAGCACAAGTCTCTGGACCAAGAACAAGGTGGATTATGGCTCACGAAGTAACCCTGATAACGGGCGACGGTGTCGGACCCGAACTGGCCGAGGCAGCCAAGCGATGCGTTGACGCAACCGGTGTGGACATTAACTGGGACACCCAAGAGGCGGGCTTGGACGTGATGGAACGTTGCGGCACGCCGCTGCCGGAGGCCGTCATGGAGAGCATCGACCGTACCGAATGCACGCTCAAGGCGCCCATCACCACGCCCGTGGGTACCGGCTTCCGAAGCATAAACGTCCACTTGCGTCAGCAGTTGGGTCTGTTCGCCTGCATTCGACCCTGCAAATACTACGAGGGTGTTCGTACCTTCTTCAGCCAAGTGCCGGTCGACCTGGTGATCGTCCGCGAGAACACCGAGGACCTTTACGCGGGCATCGAGTTCGAGCGGGGTAAGCCCGAGACGGCCGAACTGATCGACTACATCAACAAGGTCTCGACCGACCGGACGGTCCAATCGGGGCGCGACGAGACGGGCATATCGATCAAGCCGATCAGCGTTTCCAGAACGGAGCAGATCGTGCGTTGTGCGTTCGAGTACGCCCTTCAGAACGGCCGCAAGAAGGTCTCCGCGGTACACAAGGCCAACATTATGAAGTACAGCGACGGCCTCTTTCTGGAAACCGCCCGGCGGGTGGCCGAGGAGTTCGCCGATAGCGGAATCGAGTTTGAAGATCGCATCGTCGACAATATGTGCATGCAGTTGGTGCAGAAGCCCGAGCTTTACGACGTGCTGGTGCTGCCGAACCTTTACGGCGACATTCTCAGCGACCTGGCGGCCGGATTGGTCGGTGGATTGGGGGTAGCCCCGGGCATGAACGTGGGCCCCAGCGGGGCGGTCTTCGAGGCCACGCACGGCAGCGCGCCCAAGTACAAGGGGCAGAACAAGGTCAACCCAACCGCACTGATTCTTTCCGGGATGCTCATGCTGCGGTATCTCAAGGAGAACGAAGCGGCCGATCGGTTGGAAAAGGCCGTGGCGGCGGTCATCGCCGAGGGTAAGGACGTCACCTACGACATGAAACCCCGCCGCGACGATCCCTCGGCCGTTGGCACCCAAGAAATGGCCGATGCCATTTGTGAGAAGATGAATTGATCGGAACCGTTCACGGGCACGATGGAATCAGGCCACGGATGAAACACGGATCAAACACGGATAGACAATAGAGAAGGGAGTAAACATCGAGAAAATACGGTTTGTCAACTAGATATTTCCTTGCTTCGTGCCCTTCGTGTTCTTCGTGGTTTTCTGGAAGAATTGGCGGAACGTCTTGAATAGAAATATCGAAATATCTCTGTTGATTGTGAGCTTCAAATAGTAGAACTATGCTAATGTCGTGCCGGACGCGAATGAGGTGGTACTCGAAATTCGGCCCCTTGATCCGTGTTTCATCCGTGTTTCATCCGTGTTTGATCCGTGGCCCGGTCCTATTGTGCTGGTGGAGGTTGCGAATGGTTGCCATCCGCCGTCTCGTCCGATGCCTCCTGCGGGCTGTCGTCTTTTTCCGAGACATCCCCCTTGACCCAGTTCCGGTGGCCGGTCTTGCCGAGTATCCTTCGACCGAGAAGGGCGATGTACTGAACGCCCCAAAAAAGGACCACCATCAGGCTCAGTATCCCGGCACCCAGCGTCAAGTGGCTAGTCTCGTAGGCCCACCACATCCATATCAATGCCGTGCTCACCATCAGTGCGACGGCAGTCACCATCATCTTGCCGGTGATTGAATAGGACAACAGCCGTCGCGAATGCCTGTCGATGGCGGTCTTGGCCGAGATATTGGCCAGTTCCCGCATCGCCGACAGGTCGATCGACTTCTCTGGTGCTTTAGCTCGGGGAGCCAGTTCGATCGGCTCTCGTTTCCTGGGCGCGATGGGCAATGTTGGGGGCGTGTCGGCAGGGCTGTCCGATTGGCCGACGCCGTCCATGGTCCCGGACGCACGCGACTCGCTCGCGCCGGACCGCTCCCCTCGCCGCGAATGCCCAGGTTGCGAAGCCGCAAGCGGCGAACTCGGCTCGCCGGTTATGCCGCGCACGCGGTTCATCAGCTTAGCCATGTAATCGTCGATCGACTCGTCTTTATCTTCCTCCTCATCTTCCCTGGCCGGCTTGGGCCCGGCCGGCTCCGGCAGCACTTGCTCCGGTTCCGCCGCTGGCTGTTCTTCCTCATCCTCGGGCAGAAGCGGTACCGTTCCCAAACGGCGGAAGACATCAGCCGTATCGACCGGAGCGTCTTCCGGTACCGCCTCGAACTCGGGGTCTTGCGTCTGTTCGGGTTCCGCCGGCAATTCCTCCGCCGGCAATTCGGCCTCCAGCCGCTTCGACTTCCACTCGTCGCGTTCCTGCTGGAATGTCTCGCGTTGGGCCTTCAACTCGGAGTATCGAGCGACTAACTCCTCGTTTTGCCTGTTGAGCTGTTGCTCGGTTTCCGCCTGCTCGGTCTCCCGCCGATCCCGCTCCTCCTCGACCGCCCTTTCTTTGGCTTCCAACTCCGCCCGTCGGGTGTCGAGTTGCTCGGCCTGCTCGTTTTCTTGCTCCATCAATCGTGCTTCCCGAACGTCGATCTGCCGACGCTGATCGTCAAGCCGAGCCTCGGCCTCTGCCCGTTCGGCTTCCGACTCGTCCCGCTGCTGTTGGAGGGTTTGCCGCTGGGTCTCCAGTTCCGACCGGCCGGCGTCAAGCTCCTGATTCTGCGCGGCCGAGTCCGACTCGATCCTGGCGTGCTCGCCTTGCCACTGGCTTCTCTCCCGCTCGAACGCCTCTTCCAAGGCATCCAGCTTCGCCTGGCGGGCATCGAGTTGCCGAATACGCTCGTTAAGCTGAGAATCGGCCTCTGCCCGTTCGGCTTTCCAACGACGCGTCTGAGCGGCGAAGGCTTGTTTCTCGGCCTCAAGACTGGCTTGTAGCCGATCGGGCTGCTGGGGTTTGGCCGCCGGTGTTTTGGCCGCTGGTGCCTTGCCCGGTCGGGTTGATTGGAGCACCTCTAATTCGATTGGCCCCACGCTGAGCCGGTCGCCGGGGGCAAGATCGGCGTCGGAGAAATCACGGCCGTTGAGCCGGGTATCGGGGGCCCAGCGACGGATTACCGTGGCAGCGGCTCCGCGAAGAACCAAGCAGTGGAGTGGGCGGACACCACGGGCTTGAAGTCGCAAGGTGCACTGCGGCCCGGAGCCAATCGTGCATTTGGCGGATCGCAGTCGGACTATCTGTCCGTGGCGACTCGATCCGCGGATTCGCAGAACCAGTTCCCCGCTTTGAGCGTCTAATAGAGAGGATGCCAATAGAGCGGATCCAGGAGCAGTATCTACCATTGTTGTCCACCTGAGGAAGACCGACAGTGTATGAAGCTCATCCCGCTTTCGGGACTGCCCGGCGTTGGGGGGCGTCGCTGACGCTAAACCCTCTACACCATTTAGCTTACGTTCTGGTAGTAGTCAAAAGACGGAACATGCAAGCCAAATCGATCCAGTGAGATTGGGAAAAAACGGCTGTATATCTCTGCCGGTTCTGTCGATTATCCGATAGCGGTAAGCAACCAGGGACTAGGGGCCAGGGGCTAGAGACCAAGGGGCCAGGGACCAGAGGCTAGGATTTTGCTTCCAATCGAATTGGATTTCACACGAAAATCCTGACCCCTGACCCCTAAAACCAGTACGGGTAAAAGTTTGCCAGAAAACAAGCTTTTACGAGCGTGTACTACCAAGGCCAGTTTGTGTGCAGCTCGGGGGGGCATTTCCTATCCGACGAAAGTGTCCTGTTGGGTGGGTGACCCCTTCGATCGGGTGTTGCGGTCCTGTTCTGGCCAATGGCCTGGAAAGTTGTTTGCGGCGCGTGAAAAGGGTCGGCGCGGGTTTTTGAACTCCCGCAGCCCAAACGCGTACTATAGTTTGGTTGGCGTCCAATGCGGTCTGTCTTGGATGCCGCACGGTTGAGCACGGCGTTTTCGCTTTGTTGCAGCGCGGTTTCCGGCCGTGTGTGGTACAGATGGCTCGTCACCGCCGCGCGTGACAGAAAACGGAACCGAGACAAAAGAGAAAGAGAAGGGGTTCGCGACCGGCCCCGCTGGAGGCTCTTCCTTCAGCACGGCCAGAGTCGGACACCGAGGTGAGATTCAATGACCCGCAAAGAAGCTGTCCTGAACATGCGGCATGTCCTGATCAAGCGGCGCGACGCGCTTCGCAAGGTCCTGGCCGGTGACTTGAGCGTGCTGAGTGAACTCCGGTCGCAGGCGTCCGGCGACGTGGGCGACGCGGCCCTGGATTCGGTCCAGGACGAGATCAGTTTCCAGCTTGCGGAGGTTGAAAGCCGCGAACTCGCCCGCATCGAGAATGCATTGGAACAGATACGGGCCGGCAACTACGGTATGTGCGAAGGATGCGGGATAAGCATTCCGATGGCCCGGCTCAACGCCCTGCCGTATGCCACATTGTGTATCAAGTGTCAGCGGGAAGCCGAACGTCAAGGGTCTTCGTCCGCCGCGGACGTTGACTGGAGCCGCCTGCTGGACACGAATCCCCACGACGTCGAGTTGTCGATCAACGACATCGAACTCGACGTTTCTTGATTTCCGGCGCGTGGACCGTTAGACTAGTTGGCGGAACTCGGTTTATCTGGCATGAAGCTTGTGTTGCGTGAGGAGTCTGCGATGTCCGCGCACCGTCCGTTCGGTCCTTTCATGAGTTTCCCGCTGCTGGTCGTCGTTGCCGCCTTGTCGAGTCTGCCGACCATTGTCTGGCCGCGAACCGTGGTAGCCCAAGTGGCAATTCAAGCGGCCATCGAGCACCCGGCCATCGAACACCGCGGGATGATCTCCGCCGAGAAGCGGGCGGAACTCTATCGCCAGTTGCAGCGCCAGGCCGAAGTGCTCCAGAAGCAGTCGGCCGTCGTCAAGACCGTCGCCAAGCTGATTGGCCCCACCGTCGTACATATCGAAGCAGACGTGACCAACCGCCAGAGCCTGCAATACGGATCCGGTCGCCACGTCGAGGAGGCCGGCTCCGGGGTGATCGTCAACCTCAAGGGAAAGCACTACGTTCTCACCAACCGGCACGTCATCCGAGGCGCCCTGCCCGAGGGTATCAAGATCGGCATGGCCGACGGGCGGCGGATTCATCCGACCAAGGTTTGGGAGGACGCGGAAACCGACGTCGCCGTAATGGCCATTACGGCACCCGACCTGGTCGCGGCGCCCTTGGGTAACAGCGACCGGATGGAGATTGGCGATTTCGTGCTGGCCGTGGGAAGCCCGTTCGGTCTGAGCCACTCGGTCACCTACGGCATCATCAGTGCCAAAGGGCGCCGGGACCTGGCACTGGGCGGCGCCGGGGTCCGCTTCCAGGACTTCATCCAGACCGACGCGGCAATCAATCCCGGCAACAGTGGTGGACCGCTGATCAACCTGCGGGGGGAAGTCATCGGAATCAACACGGCCATTGCCAGCAACTCGGGTGGGAATGAAGGGATCGGTTTTGCCATCCCTATCAATATGTTCGGAATCATCGTCCGGCAATTGATCGAGCACGGCAAGGTTTCTCGGGCATTCCTGGGCGTCACGCTCGATTCAAAGTTCGGTCCCGCCATGGCGGCCGAAGTGGGACTACCCCGACCGATCGGCGCCCGAATTACCAGCATCACCCCCAACTCACCCGCCCAAGCGGCCAAGCTGCAAGTAAACGACGTTATCCTCCGCTTCGAGAAAACCCCGATCGAAGACGACGCCCACCTGGTAAACCTCGTCAGCCTGACCGAGATAGGCAAAGGCGTCTCGCTGGAGGTCTTCCGCAATCGCAAGACCATTGTCGTCCAGGTCGAGGTAGGCGATCGCAGCAAGTTCAAGCCGCAGGGATGAAGTAGTGGATACTTCTTCACTACCCACTACCATGACTCAACTTCGTATTGCCATAAATGGAGCTGCCGGGCGGATGGGCCGGCGGCTGGTGGCGCTGGTACACGCCGACGAAGACCTCTCGCTGGCCGCCACACTCGAAGCGCCCGGTCATCCGCGATTGGGTGAAGATGCCGGCCTGGTCGCCGGGGTGGGCAAGCTGGGCGTGCCCCTTGTGGATAAGCTTGATGTCGACGTCGACGTGGTGATCGATTTCTCACTTCCCGCCGGTACGGATGTCGCCGTTAAGTTGTGCCGCGAGAGAAAGGTCCCGCTGGTCGTTGCAACCACGGGGCTCGATCAACAGCAGACCGACGCACTCCACGCGGCGGCCGAGCAAATTCCCGTGCTCTGGGCGCCCAACATGAGCCTGGCAGTCAATCTGACCATGAAGCTCTCGCAAATCGCCGCCGAAGCCCTGGCCGACAAGGACGCCGACGTGGAGATCCTCGAGCGACATCACCGTTTCAAGGAGGATGCACCCAGCGGCACCGCCTTGAAGTTCGGCCAAATCGTCTCGCGGGCGATGGGGCAGACCGTCCACCGGCACGGCCGGGAAGGCCGGCCGGGTAAGCGGCCACACGACGAAATCGGCTATCACGCCATTCGAACCGGCGACAACCCGGGCGAGCATACCATCGTCTTCGCCATGCTCGGCGAGACGGTCGAACTGACCGTCCGAGCCACCAACCGCGATTGCTACGCCACCGGCGCGCTGGCCGCGGCGAAGTTCCTCGCCCACAAACCGCCCGGCATGTACGGCATGAACGACGTGCTCGGCCTCTGAACGGCAAAAAATACCGCTTGCGGCTTCGCCGGCGCGACCACCGGTCGCGGCTTTGTGGCCCGGCAGTAAGCTACACTTGTCGGGTATTGGCTTGGTTCCCAAGCTGGGGTTTGTGAACCAGGGACAACCGGAAGAATCCATGGGACCAGAAGGAGGACAGAGAGATGTTTGAGGTACTCGATAAGAGTTCGGGCAACGTCATCGGGCTGAAGGTGAGCGGCAAGCTGCTGCACGAGGACTACCAGAAGTTCGTCCCCATGCTCGAGGAGCTAATCGAAAAGCACGGCAGCATCCGCTGCTACATGGAGCTGTCGGACTTCAGCGGCGTCCAACTCCGCGCCATCTGGGACGAGATGAAGTTCGACGTTAAGCACTGCAAGGAAATGGAGCGCTGCGCCATCGTCGGCGACAAATCGTGGCACCACTGGATGTCGAACCTGGGAAAGCTCATCTTCCACAAGACAAAGCTGGAGTACTTCGACGTCTCCGAGTCGGACAAGGCCTGGGATTGGGTAAAAGAAGAGACGTGTAGCTGCGTCTCCTAGTGGCCCGTCAAGCCTTCGCAACGCGACCACCGGTCGCGGCTTTGTGGCCGGGTTGAAGCACCCTACGCGCTCTTGCTTTTTTCCTCGGGCAAGGCGAAGAGGCGTTCGCGGCCGTAAACGATGTCTTCGGTAACCAGGTATCGAGCACTGCCGGGCTGGTCCGGCAACTCGAACATGATGTCGAGCATTACGCTCTCGATGATCGACCGCAGTCCCCGGGCGCCAGTCTCCTTCTCGTGAGTCCGCTCGGCAATTGCCCGTAATGCCCCTTCGGTAAACTCCAGTTCCGCGTTCTCCATGGCGAACATCTCGGCGTACTGCTTGATCAATGCGTTTTTGGGCTCCGAGAGCACGCGAACCAAGGTGTCGGTATCCAGGGGCGTTAGCGCGGAAACCACCGGCAGCCGGCCGACCAATTCGGGTATAAGACCAAACTCAAGTATGTCGTCGCTGGTCACTTGCGGGAGCAGTTCGCTGAGGCTTTCTTCGTCGTGCGGCGTCTTCTCTTGTCCGAATCGTATGGTCCGCCTACCCAACCGTTTGCTGATGATATTGTCCAACCCGACGAACGTGCCGCCGCAAATGAATAGGATGTTGCTGGTATCCATTTGGATGTATTGCTGTTCGGGATGCTTGCGGCCGCCCTGCGGCGGCACGTTGGCCAAAGTGCCTTCAAGCATCTTCAACAAGGCCTGCTGAACGCCTTCGCCGGAGACGTCGCGAGTAATGGATACGTTCTGGCTGGTTTTGCCGATCTTGTCGATCTCGTCGATGTAGAGGATACCCCGCTGGGCAGATTCCAGATCGAAGTCGGCGGCATGGAGGAGCTTTAGGAGCAGGTTCTCGACGTCCTCGCCCACGTAGCCGGCTTCGGTCAGCGTGGTGGCGTCGCCAATGGCAAAGGGCACGTCGAGAATCCGAGCCAGGGTTTGGGCCAGCAGGGTCTTTCCGCAACCGGTAGGGCCGATCAGCAGGATATTTGACTTATCAAGCTCGACCTCGGGCTTGCTGGAGCCGTGGATTAGCCGCTTGTAGTGGCTATAGACCGCCACTGCCAGGACTCGCTTGGAATGGTCCTGACCGATAACGTATTCGTCGAGTCGCTTCACGGTTTCCCTGGGAGTGGGAACCTTGGTAAACAACTGCTTGCTGCTTCCCCGACGCCGCCGCTCCTGCTCCAGGATCGACTGGCACAGATCGATGCATTCGCCGCAGATGTAGACATCACCCGGACCTTCCACCAAAGGCCCAACGTCGCGGTAGCTCTTTCGGCAGAAGGAGCAGAAGGCGTTTTTCTTTGTGGTTCCACCACCGCGGCGACCAGAGCCGAAATCCCGTCCTGAGGGCATTACCAAATCCTTTCCGCGTTATCGAGCAGTTATTGTGCGCTGTTGGTTCTACGGCCAATCGGCAGTTACGGTTTTCGCCGATTCGTTTGCCAAACTGACTGAGCCGTCAGAATCGCACGAACCGACGGCTCCCGATTCAGTGGCGGCATTCGCTCTAACCCTTTTGGCCGTTATCCCTTAACTCATCCTGGAGACGCGCCGCCAACGTTGTTTTAATTGTTCGGAATTCTTCGTCGCTAATCTCACCCCGGGAATGCGATTCACGGAATTTTGAGAGCAATTCGCTGGCTGTCGGTTCCTTTTGTACCGGCTCGGCACGGATTTTCCCGATCGCATACGCCGCCAAAGTCACCAGGCCGACAAGCACGGCCAGCCAGAAAATCAAGTCCGTCGAGTGACTTGTGAAGAATATTGCTGTCAAGATGCCGGCCTCGTCCCCACATACCACTCCCAGACTGGCTGACTGAACCACTCGATTCATTATGCACATCAGGCAAGCCCCGGTCCAGGATCGAAAACCGATACAGCCTGAATTTTCAACGCGGGCGTGCTGTTGGACGTGACCATGTCTTCGGGCAGTCCCTTAGCCCCCGGCTTTGCCGGGGGACCGAACCCGCGCGGAGCGAATCCATCCCCCGGCAGAGCCGGGGGCTGAGGGCGAATGTCGCCCAGACAGCCTCGTTGACAACTCGTTCCGGCAACCCTACGCTGTAGACTCGATTGCTACCCTTCTTGCCCCGGAGTACCTGCCCAGATGTCCAAAAATGCCACTTTGGCCCGCATGATCGATTCCGGTGTCGTGGCCGTGCTTCGGGCGCCCAGCGGTCGGATGTTGGCCGATGTGGCCGAAGCGCTCGTCGCCGGCGGTGTCCACTCGATCGAAGTCACATTCACCGTGCCGGGGGCCCATCGGGTTCTGGAGGAAGTAGCCGACCGGCTGGGCGAGAAGATCCTGCGCGGGGCCGGCACGGTCCTGGACCCGGAAACGGCCCGAACCGCTATCCTGGCCGGGGCGGAGTTCATAGTCGCTCCAACGGTCAACCTGGACGTCATCCGCCTGTGCCGCCGCTACGACAAGGCCGTGCTGCCCGGGGCGCTAACGCCCACCGAAGTGCTCACGGCCTGGGAAGCCGGCGCCGACATCGTAAAAGTCTTCCCGTCCGACTTGACCGGCCCAAAATACCTCAAAGCCCTTCACGGCCCGTTGCCCCAGGTCCGGCTGATGCCAACCGGGGGCGTGAACCTGGAGACGGCCGCCGATTTTCTCCGCGCGGGTGCTTGTGCCCTGGGGGTTGGTGGAGCGCTGGTCGAAGCCAAGGCCGTTGCTGCCGGCGACATGGCCCGAATTGAGTCGCTCGCCCGACAATATGCTGAAATCGTCAAGAAAACAAGGGAGGAAGGGGGAAGGCGGAAGGCGGAAGGCGGAAGGGGGCCGCTTGCGGCTTCGCACCGTTCGGCCTGAATCCTCAACCCTCAACTCTCAACTCTCAACTTTCAACTCTCAACCAACCATGCCCATCCAGTTCACGTGTCCTCATTGCGGTTTGCAGACTAACGTCTCCGACGAGTACGCGGGCCGGAGCGGCCCATGTGCCGGGTGTGGCAAGACAATCGTGATTCCACCGCTGGCCGCCGGGCCGATGTGTCCAGGTCCGGTCAGACGCTCGCACGGACCGGCGATAATGGTCATCTTGCTGGTCGCTGTCCTCGGAGTGGTTGTAATCTTCGGCGCTTTGCTCGCCGCGATGCTACTGCCGGCGATCAGTGCCGCCCGGGAAGCGGCCCGACGAGCCCAGTGCTCGAACAACCTCAGGCAAATCGGCCTGGCAATGCACGGCTACAATGCCGAGTATGGCTGCTTTCCGCCCGCATTCATTGCGGATGAAGACGGAAAACCCATGCATAGTTGGCGTGTGCTGCTTCTGCCGTATCTGGAACAGCAAGTGCTCTACGATCAGTACGATTTCGACCAGCCCTGGGACAGCCCACACAATATGGCCCTGGCCGCACTAATGCCTCCCATCTACCGTTGCCCCAGTGCCTCCGGAGGCAATCCACTGGCAACCAGTTACATGATGATTGTCGGGCCCGGCACGATCTCCGACGGCCCGAAGTCAACCGGCGAGGAAGAGATTAAGGACGGGCTCTCCAACACGATCATGCTCGTTGAGGTTACCCAGTCGGGAACCAATTGGCCCGCAACTAATTGGATGAAGCCTCGCGATCTCGATGCGGAAAAGATCAGCTACGAGATCAACGATGGCACCGCTTCTGGAATTGGCAGCGAACATCCGGGAGTGGCAAACGTGCTGCTCTGCGACGGCTCGGTACACAGCATGGGCGATTGGACCGATGCGGAATTGATCAAAGGCATGACCACTATTGCCGGCGACGAAGATGTCAGCGAGTTCGGCGCCGACTTCTGTGCTGGCACACGCTGATTTTTCAACAGACTGCCAATCCCGCGCGTTACCCCGCCTACCCAGCCTTCCTTTTCGCTAGTTCTTGCTGAAGTCGTGCGAACGTCAAGGACGATACGATCAGTGTATGGGGCTACACTCATTATACGACGAGTTCCGTTTAGCCGGCGGACTTGTCCGCCGTGAACGAACCAGCGGCGGGCAAGCCCGCCGGCTAAACCCGGTACTTCATGCCGTGAACGGTTACCTGGATGGAATGGCATACGATGTGTTTTGCACCGATGGCCCAGTTGCTCGCCCTGGCGATAACGGTGCCCGGTGTCGAGGCCGACATGCCGGTTTTGCAGACTGCCGGGCCGAAGTTGGTCTTCACCAGACAAACGCTGTTCTCGATCCCGTTCCGAATCGATGGGGCGGTCGACAAATCGCGCCGGCCGGTTGAGGTCCGCTTGTATGTATCGGGCGATCGGGGTGCAACCTGGCAGCTCTACAGTACGGTCCCGCCCGACGCGAAACACTTCCTCTTCCGAGCCGGTGGCGACGGCCGATATTGCTTCCTGGTCCGCACGCTTGATCGTTCCGGTCGACTCCGGCCGGAAGGAACCGGCAAGTCGGAGTTACAAGTGGTGGTCGACACCACGCCGCCGCGGTTGAAGCTCCACGCCGACCGGGGCCAAGCCGGCCAGATCACTGCGCGATGGGAAGTCGCCGAACTGCATCCAAAACCCAACAGCCTGAACATACAGTACCGTACGGTTTCCGACGGACCGTGGGAAACGGTGGCCGTCAGCCGCCAAGTCTCCTCGGCTTCCGGTGCCTCGAACACCGGCCCCCCAAGAACCGGCCCCCAGAAAACCGGTAAAGTCACATGGTGGCCACAGCCCGGGGATTCGCGCGCCGAGATCCGGGCAGAGATCACGGACATAGCGGGCAATCCGGCAGTGACGCACGCGGTATTGAAAGCGGAAAGCCGAAAGCCAAAAGCGGAACATCGCAAGCGGAAGTAACGTCTGGAGATGAGGGCACAAGCACCCGGGGATTCGCTTCGCTCATCCCCGGGCGTTCGCTTCGCTCATCCCCGGGCGTTCCTCTCCCTCCACTTTTCGCTTTCCGCTTTCCGCTTTATACTAGGATTTATGCCCAAAGCCGTTCCCGCATTCGACTATCTTGCCAAGCCGGAGAAATACCCTTCGCAGCCGGTCTGTGTGGTATTTGGCAGCGAGTCGTTCTTGAAACGGCAGGTGATCGAGCGGCTGCGAGAGTCGATCGGCGGCGGCGAGGAGGACGACTACTTCCTGTCGGCGTTCGAGGGACGCCGCGCGGTGCTGGCCGATGTCCTCGGCGAATTGTCTACCGTGGCGATGTTCGGCGGCGACAAGAGGCTGGTCGTGGTCGAACAGGCCGACGATTTCGTCACCCGCCACCGCTCGGACCTGGAAAGCTACGTCGGTCGGCCGGCTTCCACCGGTGTACTCATCCTGGAAGTCAAAACGTGGCCGTCGAACACCAGGCTCTACAAGGCAGTGGGCCTGGCGGTTGATTGCAACGCTCCGCCGCCCGCCCGATTGAGCCGTTGGCTTGGCTCCTGGGCCAAACAGGGCCACGATGTTCGGCTGGCGCCGACGGTGGCGGAGATGCTGGTCGAGATTGTGGGGCCGGAACTGGGACTACTCGATCAGGAATTGGCCAAGCTGGCCTCGGCGGCCGGTCCCGACAGGACGATCACGCCCGAGTCCGTCCAGCAGTTGGTTGGTGCCTGGCGAGCGAGAACCGCCTGGGAGATGCTGGACGCGGCTCTGGGAGGAGATATTCGCGAGGCGATGTTACTGTTGGACCGTCTGCTGTTGGCCGGCGAGAACCCGATTGCCATTCTGGGCCAGATATCCGCTTCTCTTCGGCGATTTGCCGCCGCCACGCGACTCGTCCTGCAAGCCGAGTCGCACGGCCGTCGGATCACCTTGCAGGAGGCGCTCCGGCAGGCCGGCATTCGGCAGTTCGTGCTCAAGAAGGCCGAACGTCAACTCCGCTTGCTTGGGCGGCATCGCGGCGATCGGCTCTACCGCTGGCTGCTACAGGCCGATCTCGATCTGAAAGGCGCAAGCACGCTGCCTCCCCGACTGGTACTAGAACGCCTGATTACGCGAGTTGCGGCAAGCAGTAGGCGGTAGGAAGCCTTGCCGGGCGATGTGACACGATAATGCACGGTTTTCTCACGCAATCGTTTAGCCGCCGCGTCCACGCGGCGCAATGCCTCCGGCGTGGCCGCCGGGGCTAAACAATACGGGGCTCTACAATGGGTGGCGTGAATCGTCCCGCCTGCAAATCACCTCCCGGATCGATGGGCCTGGACCCGGTGGTTCTGGGAATCATCTGCTGCGTTTTCTCCGCCCTGGGCTACACGGCGGTTAATATCTGTCTGCGCTTCCTTTCGGTCAACTGCGACCAGGTTTGGGTGATCTGCCTGAAGGAATTGGTCACCGTGGCGACGGTTGGGCCATGGCTGGCGTGGCGGGCGTGTTCGGGCAAAGTGGTGTTGCCGCCGGCGCGGACGCTGGCCGTGCTGATGCTGCTTGGGCTAGTGACTCAAATCGGCGCCAATTTGCCCGTGATCTGGGCGATGAGTGTGGTTGGGTTGGCAATTACCATCCCCGTCTGCATGGGGGTTAATCTGATGGCCTCCGCCGTCATCGCCTGGGTCGTTCTCGGCGAACGGGGCTCGAAGACATCGGCCATGGCCATCGGGTGCCTGATCGGATCGATCGGGCTGCTCGGCATGGGGTCCAGCCAGGCGAACGCTTCGATGGCGGCCTTGGCAGGGGCGGCAGCGGGGCCGTTTTGGGTGGTGCTGGGCGTGGCGGCCGCTTGTCTTGGCGGATGTATCTATGCCTCGCTGGCCGTTGTGATTCGCCCCAGCGTCACCGGCAGTGCTTCGCCCGCCGCCGTGGTATTCGTCATCACCGGGATGGGCGTGGTGAGCCTGGGGCCGTTGAGTATCTGGCGCCACGGGGCGGCCGGACTACTGAGCACGCCGCCGCGCGATCTTTGCGTCATGCTTGCCGCCGGCGCGCTTAACATGCTTGCCTTTCTGGCAATTACCAAGGCGCTCCAGTTGACCACGGTAGTCCACGCCAATGCACTTAGTGCTTCGCAAGTGGCCATGGCCGTGGTGGCCGGGATGTTCCTGTTCGCCGAGCCGCCAAATCCCTGGCTGATAATCGGCGTTTCTTTGACGATCCTCGGCATAATGTTGATCGACCGGCCTGCCGACAAAAGCCGCCACGGCGACGCCCAATCGCAACCTCAAGATGAAACAACCGCACCGAGTGAATTTACCACGCTTCCCGGTGCGTAAGACAACTCCCAAGAAAACGCACCATACAAAAATTCACAACCTCTCACTACTTTCAGCGGACCATTGGCGTTTGCTATCTCGCGGCTTGCCGTGCGTGGCCGCATAGTGTCTGGCGGCGTAGGACGTTCCGATCGATTGCCTGGCGCGAGAACTCCGCAACCGCGGAGGTTTGGTCTGTTTGCCGATGGTCAACGGCCAGAAGGCGTGGAACTTGCAGTAGCAGTGGTGGCACTTCATGGGTACCACCAGCAGGCAGGCCAAGAGAAGATCGGTCCAGCCTTTTCGTCGATGGCGATATGCCTTATCCGCCCAACAACTGGGACACTTCATCGGACCGCTCTTCCGCACACCGCGTTTTCGAGAATTGGGGTATCTGCGGCCAGTTGTGTCCCCTTCCGTGGCATCTGCGTCAATTGCGTCAATCGCTGCAACTCCACCACCAAGAGCGACTACTGGCCGACTCTCTACTCCAAACCATACGAGGACAACTACCGTGACAAACCTTATGGGGTAAAGTTTACAGGAACCCCGCAAGATTAGGGATACGCTACGTTCGGGTCAAGATCAATTGGGAGCATATCCGGTGGCGAGAAATGCATTGACCATCGTCTGCTTGATGACCGTGCTGACGGGTTTGTGGGCAGTCCCGTGTCACGGCCAGATCATGTTCAGTAACCCCAACCCGGGCACTATTGTCAAGAGCAGTATTCGGTCGCCCGGCATTCACATCCACCATCTCCAGAAGGGGTATTTCGGTTTTCAGAAGCCCTGCGCACCGTTGCCGCGGTTCTACAACAACAAGATACAGCCCAAGCACATACAGTTTGTCCCCAACAATTTTCCGGACGTCCATTTCAGCGAGATGCGTCAAGCGCGGATTTATCAGAACCCGATTATTCAGCCCTATATTACCAAGGTGAACATGCAGCCCCGGAAGATACGGATGGGCATTCAAAAGTGGGTTCAACCGAATCTGGGCCCCCAGATATCAAGGCCGTACTACAACAGCGGTTTCGACCAGTCGATGCGTGGTGGTGCACCGGCGCAGCGTATTTTCAAGGATACCTCGATTTTTCTCCTCCCGCGCACGTTGCCTCCCGAAGCACATCTGGACATCTCCAGTGGTAGCTTTGCCAGCAAACAGCCTACCAAACCCAGCCCCAACCGCCGCAAATCGCTGGGCTGGTGATAGCTGAACTGGGATGCAGGAACGCACTTTCTTAGCTGGCGTTGGCAACTGCGGGGGTGTCCCTCCCAAAAACTCCGTCCGCGCGACCGTGTCTTCTGGGTATGGCTCTCACGCCTCTGGCCGGCCTTGATCGTAACCTTGCGAAATGCCAGCAGAGCTAGCTTATTGAAAAGTATCCAGGCTTGGGTCTTCAATGGTTGTAGGAAGGCCGTTGAAGGAGGGCCAAGCCATGGATACCACGGTCAATTT
>JAUWJC010000027.1 GCA_030607895.1 Pirellulales bacterium | reverse complement strand
GCAGGGCGTCGACGAATCGGGCTGCCAGGACCAACGGTGCCAGAGCGAAGCTGACGGCCCGCCATGCGGTCCAGGTGTGGTACAGGAACGGTTCCGCCCAGAGCCGCACGACCGCCCAGGGGATCCAGGTTTCGGCGGCCAGAAGCGCCAGGGCCCCGAGTGCCACGCTGGTGGCCAGCAGTACGGCTCCAGGCCGCGTGTCGGCGTGCGATCTGGCCCAGATCCAGAACATTCCGCTGCCGATGAATGTCGCGGTAGCCACTACCTGCAAGGTTTCGGCGGCCAGAGCCACCCGGTCGCGTTGCCGAAGGATTTGGCCAAGCCGGTCGGGGGTCTTCCGCCGGCGACAAATCTCTTTCAGCTCATGGGGCGAGAACTCAGCAAGCGACCTGGCTCCGATCGCCGCCAGGCACGTTACCACCAGCCCGGTTACTGCCAGCCAGAATACCGGATCAGAACTCACGGTGTCTTACTGTTGGAGTTCTGCGCGATTTAAGCGCACGTTTTGGGGAATGACGAAGCACGAATGACGAATGACGAAAAGTTTCGTGCTCCGTCATTCGTCATTCGTCATTCGTCATTCGTCATTCGTGCTTCATCATTCGTCATTGTACCGTCTTCCGATAGTCCGGCCAGGGCGCCGGCACCGCTTGTCCGTCGGTTCAATCGCTACTGTCCGACGAACCGGTACGTTTGGCGCGGCGCGGTTTGACCCTTCGGAAGGGGAAACCTAGATTTACAGTGGCAGCTTTTCGCTTTGCTTGTACCTGTGTATTTGTAAACGCCAACAACCGACGCATCTCATGGCTGATTCATCCGACAAAGGTCTATTGGCGCGTTTGGCCGGACACGACACCGGTGCGGGCGGCCCGGACCCGCTGGCCGCGCTGGCCGCCACCATGCCCGACCCCGATGCCCAGGAAGGAGATGCCCAGGAAGGAGATGCCCAGGAAGGAGATGCTCGGCAGGGAAACGCACTCGAAGACGGAGAACTCGATTCGCTCTTGGCGCGAATCAACACTCTGGCTGCCAGGAAGGAGACGCAGGCGGAAGAACCGGCTGCCAAACCGCGGGGTGAGAAGGAGCATCTCAAAAACACCTTTCTGCCCGTCGAGCCGGAGTCATTTCGCGATGCCCAGCTTACCGACAGCGAAGTCGAGGCGCTGATATTGAAGTACCTGCTGTCCCGCGGCGATGCGTCGGGCCGCAATATCTCCGACCAGGTCAAACTCCCCTTCGTGTTGTTGGACGAGTTGCTCTTTACCATGAAGAACGATCAGCTTGTCGTTCACAAGGGCGCCGCCCCGATGAACGACTACCAGTACCAGTTGACCGACATGGGCCGGGAGCGGGCAAGGCGATACTCGCAGCACTGCACCTATTTCGGTTCCGCGCCCGTCTCGCTGCGCGACTACATCGCCAGCGTTCATGCCCAGTCGCTCAACGAGCAGCACCCGACGGCCAAGGATCTGCACAAAGCGTTCGAGGACCTCGTGCTGAACAAGAAGATGCTGGACCGGCTCGGTCCGGCGATCAATTCCGGGCGTGGGCTGTTTCTATTTGGTGCTCCGGGCAACGGCAAGACCAGCATTGCCGAACGTGCCACTGCCGCATTCGGCGAGCACATTTGGGTACCCCGCGCCATTACCGTCGACGGCGAGATCATTCGCCTGTACGACCCGGTCAATCACCACGAGATGCCGCCGGAAGCGCACAGCGGCCTGCTGGACGAGCGACAGATCGACCAACGTTGGATACGCATTCGCCGGCCCACCATTCTCGCCGGCGGCGAGTTGACGATGTCGGCGTTGGAAGTAACGATCAACACCTCGACCGGCATCAGCGAGGCGCCGTTGCAATTGAAGAGCAACTGCGGGATTCTGGTGATCGACGATTTCGGCCGGCAGCGAATGAGCATCGACGAGTTGCTCAACCGGTGGATTGTCCCGCTGGAGAAGCGATACGATTTCCTCAACCTGCCCAACGGCAAGAAGATCCAGGTTCCCTTCGACCAGTTGATTATCTTCTCGACCAACCTGGAGCCCCGCGACCTGGTCGACGAGGCGTTCTTGCGGCGAATCCCGTACAAGATCGAGGCGATCGACCCGACGGAAGAAGAGTTCCGCGAGCTATTCAGAGTTATAGCACCCAAGATGGGCTTCGAGTATCGGTCGGAGCCGGTCGACTATCTGATCGAGACCCACTACAAGAAGACCGGCCGGCCGCTGCGCTTCTGCCAGCCACGCGACTTGCTGCTGCAAGTTCGCAACTACTGCGTCTACGACAACAGCCCGTTGGAGATGACCAACGAGTACTTCGACAAAGCCGTGGACAACTACTTTGCGGTGATGTAGTGATCAGTGGTCAGTGGTCAGTGGTCAGTTGACCTCGTTACGACGCTTCCGCTTCAGCGACGCAGAGCGGCCCGGCAAGCCGTTCCCGCGCAAGAGCGTGGGAACAAGGGCGGAACTGACCACTGACCACTGATCACTGACCACTGATCACTGACCACTGACCACTGATCACTGACCACTGATCACTGTTTTGCGCCCCGGCATGTAGACGCAGTCGGGTTCGGTTTCCAGCGGGTCGCCGGTTACGGCGTACGCCCGGGCGCGGCTGCCGCCGCAAACGTAGCGGTACTCGCAAACGCCGCAGCGGCCCTTGAACCGGTCGGGATCGCGCAGGGCGCGAAAAGTGGGGTGGTTCTGGTAGACGTCCACTACCGAGTCGTTTGGAAACCGGCCGCAGGAAAGGGGTAGGAACCCGGCCGGATATATCTGGCCGATGTGTCCGACGAACATCACGCCCTTTCCGTCACCCACCCCCAGCGGTGCTCGATGACCGCGGCGGATGGCCCCGTCGGCGGCTCCCTTTGGCCCGGCCAGCGGATCGCCGCCACGCTCGAGCACATAGCGGCGGTAGTGTGGGGCCTCGGTTGTTTTCACGCCAAACGGCCGGCAGTTGGCGTGATGCAAAAGCCGCTCGAAGACCTCTTCGTACTGCTGGGCGCGATTCGCTGTTCCTCGACGCCGCGTCCGACGGGAACCAGAAAGAAAACCGACCACATGGCGATCCCCTGGTCGGTCAGCAGTTCGGCCATGGCGTCGATCTGCCGGAAATTGCGCCGCGTAATGCTGGTGTTCACCTGCACGAGCATTTCCAGTTGGCGGGCGTCGGCCAACATCCGCAACGTCCGTTGGAAGCTGCCCTCCCAGCCTCGGAAGGCGTCGTGCGTTTTGGCGTCTGCGCCGTCGAGGCTGATTCCCAACCGCCGCACGCCGGCTTGCCGCACTTTGTCGAACGCCTCGAACGTGGCCAGTGGCGTTGCCGATGGAGTAAGAGCCACCTGCAATCCCGAGTCGATTGCACGGCCGATCAGATCGAACAGGTCGGCCCGTTTCAGCGGATCACCGCCGGTTAGCACCAGCATGGGCGGCCGTGAAAAAGACGCCACCTGGTCGATCAGTGCAAGCGACTGCTCGGTAGTGAGTTCGTCCGGGTCTGGATTTTTCTGGGCCGACGCCCGGCAATGCTTGCAAACCAGGTCGCAGGCCTGGGTCACTTCGTAGTAGAACATCAACGGGCAGCGGCCGAAATCGGCTCTCGCATAGCCGGCCGCGTCGTTGCCGCTCATGTCGTTGTCCTTTTTCCATGTAACCGTTTAGGATTCGGCCTATGAACGCCCGGTGGTTGCGCGCCGCGAAACCCCGGGGTTTCGCTGCGCTCAACCGGGCGTGTTCTCGTGATCTCAGTCCACCGTTGGCAACCAAGATGCCAACCCCGTGACCGGGTACGGCCAATTGCCCGTCGCGCCCGGCCGTGTTCAGGATGGCACGGCCGGCGCGATCGAGGCGGAACTACCGGGGTAAGCAATCTACGGATCCGCGCCTAGCCTGGAGCAGGAACGTAGGTTACAGGTGCCGGACTGACCGGCGCGCAAGTGCTGGGCGCACATGCCGCGGGTGCGACCACGCACGGATCGCAGGGCACGCAGGTTTCGACGCATGTTGGCAGGCAAGGATAGGCCGGACCTCGCCAGAACAAGCCACCTTGCCTGCAACCAACCGCAACACTCGTCAGCATTAGTACAGCCGTCAGTATTACTAGCTTCTTCATTACTCGTATTCTCCCGTCAAAACATGCTCGCTGCCTCGCGAAGCCACGGACTAACAACTCTACACCACAGTTGATGATGTGCAAATTCAACGGGCGTGATTTCTTGAAACAGTCGATTTTCATTTCTCCGCTCCCCGCGTTGAAAAAAAGCTACGGTTGGACTGAACATCGTCAATTGCCGTCTTGTGGGCGCCGCCGTCTTGTGGGCACTGGGGAGATACAAATTGTACAGAATTGTCGTGGCTATCCTGATACGCACCCCGGTTGTGGTGTTGGTTGGATTGATTGTGTCGGCGAGCGCCGGCCTACTGGTGGCAGCGGAGGCACCCGAGCAGGTTTGGTTGATTAGCACGCGGGAAGCGGCCACGTACCAGGCTGATAATGCCGCCGCCGATTCGCTCGATTTCTGGCGGCTTGGGCCGGCCGGCCAGTGGATACCGGCCGACTTCCAGGCGTTTCTGACGACCGACGATCCGGCCGTGCCGACCGGCATCTTTATCCATGGCAACCGGATGGACCGGCACGCCGCGGTGCAAACCGGCATGGAGGTATACCAGACATTAAAGCGGCTATCGAAGGGCCGGCCGCTACGCTTCGTTATCTGGTCGTGGCCCACGAATAGAATCCGTGGACGCAATCGCCAGGACGTCCGCGTAAAGGCGAGTCGCAGCGACGTGGAAGCGTTCTAGCTGGCCCGATGCCTCGACCGGGTCGACCCGGCCGTGCCGGTGAGCATGATCGGCTACAGCTTTGGCGCCCGAATAATCACCGGCGCAATGCACATACTCGACGGAGGCCGGGTTGCCGGCCGCGGCTTGCCGGAGCAAAGCTCCCAGAGGCGTTCGGCGATGCAGGCGACGCGGGCGATGCGGGCGGTTCTGATTGCCGCGGCGTTGGATGCCGATTGGTTGCTTCCCGGCCGGTGGAACGGGCAGGCGCTGGATCAATTGGATCGCGTGCTGATAACGGTCAACTGCTGCGACCCGGTGATGAAATGGTATCCGCTGATGTACTACCGCGGCGGCCCCCAGGCATTAGGTTACGCCGGTCCGGCGTGCGAGGAACAACTTGGCCAGAACCGCCGGAAAATCGAGTTGACGCGCGTGGGCCACCAGGTGGGAAAGACCCACGACTGGGACCGCTACTGGACCGCCCCAAACCTCCTCAGGCGGCTTGCCCGGTTCACGTTCTTTGCCTCGCCGTAGCGAAACCGCGAACGCCCGGTGGTTGAGCGCAGCGAAACCCCGGGGTTTCGCTGCGCTCAACCACCGGGCGTTATTGCTTGATTGAACCAGTTCCATGGAAGGTGGGGCAACTCGCTCCGCTCGACCCAGCCTACCGTTGGCGAGTACAATACTGACATGGACGAACCGCAGGCTTATCTTAACGGTCGATTTGTTCCCGCAGCCGCGGCGTCACTCGGGGTTACCGACGCGGGGTTCGTGCTGGGGGCCACGGTTGCCGAGCAGGTGCGGACCTTTGCCGGAAAGCTCTTTCGTCTGGAAGACCATCTGGCCAGGCTGTCCGAATCGCTTCGGACAGTGGGGGTGGAACCGGACGTGGACACCGTCGAGTTGGCCGGACTGGCCGAGGAGTTGGCGGGCCGAAATCACCGTTTGCTTGAAAAGGGCGACGATCTGGGGCTTTCGATTGTCGTCACACCCGGCCCGTATCCCACCTTCTCGCCGGCCGGCGAATCCTCGCGGCCGACCGTGTGCATGCACACCTACCCACTCCCGTTTCGGCTCTGGGCCGAGAAGTATCGGTCTGGCCAGCCGCTCCTGACCAGCGACGTCCGGCAGGTGTCGCCGGAATGCTGGCCGCCGGGGCTGAAGTGCCGCAGCCGGATGCACTACTACCTTGCCGACCGCCGAGTTGCCCGTATCGAGCCGGATGCCAGGGCCTTATTGTTGGACCGCGATGGCTTGGTTACCGAAGCGTCGACGGCCAACATCCTGGTATTCAAGTCGCCCCAGGGGCTGCTGTCGCCGCCTTATGAAAGAATCCTGCGGGGGATCAGCCTGAAGGTGATGATCGAGTTGGCCGACAGGTTGGGTATTCGCACCACGCAGGGCAACCTCACGCCGCGGGACGTGGCGACGGCCGACGAGGCGCTTCTGACCGGCACTTCATCGAGCCTTTTGCCGGTCACCCGGCTCGATGGCCACCCGATTGCCGACGGCAAACCCGGCAAGCTGTTTGCCCGACTGCTTCGCGCCTGGAGCGAGTTGGCGGGTGTCGACATTGCGGCCCAGGCGGAACGGTTCTCCTGTCGATGAAGCCGCGACCGGTGGTTGCGCCGGACGATTCGTCGCCGTTATCCGTTGTTTCGCCGGGGGAGAAAAAGGGACCAGGTTTAATTTGTGCGAAGCACCCTTCGGGCCGTTCCGGCAAATTAAACCTGGTCCCTTTTTCTCCCTACATTTGACAAGGGGCAATACGCAACCTAGATATACTAATGAGGGCCGGCATCTCTGGAAACCTAGTTTGCGCGGCCCGCGAACAAACCGAAAAGGCTAACCGATCGCGAGGTCGGGGCGCAAAGCCGTGGGGCTCGATCGAGAGCTTGCCAGGCTGCCGAAGTTTGCAACCTTTTTCCAGGGAGGTTACCGTGCCGGCGTGCGTCTCGTCACTCGCATTCTTCTTTTATACCCCACCCTGGCGGCATGATTTTCTTGACGCGCCCCCGTTTGCAACCAACCTTTTTACATGCTCGGCAGTCCGTACCGAGCCGGGGTGGGCTGTCCACACACGGACACATCTTTTTGGAGACTGACGGTGAACAAGATATCTTCAGGTCGGAAGAAGCATCCCCGCCGGGCGGCTATCCTGGTGCTGGCCGCCTTTATGATGGTTGTGATGCTGGGGATGATCGCGTTTGCACTCGACATCGGCTACGTGGTGCTCACGCGGACGCAACTCCAGGTAGCCGCCGACTCGGCCGCCATGGCGGCCGCCTCGCACATGGGCCTCGGGATGGATGCAGTGGTGGCCGCCGCCGATGAATTCGCCGGATACCACACCGCCGGAGGCGACAACGTCGAACTCAACTCCGAAGACGTCGAATTGGGTGTCTGGGATTCCGACACGCGAACGTTCACGCCTTGCGCGTCGGGCGACGTGGGCAACGCCGTTCGGGTGACCACGCGGCGGGACGCCTCGACCAACGGCAAGTCGCCCCTGTTCTTCGGCCGGGTCTTCGGCCAGACGTCGTTTGACATGAACGCTTCGGCCGTGGCCATGGCAAACCCACGCGATATCTGCTTCGTGGTCGACCTGTCCGGGTCGATGAACGACGACACCGAACCATGCTGGGCAACCGGTGAAATCAACGACGCCTTTGCCGACGAGGGCTATCCAACCGTCGGCAACGACCTGATGCAGGAGTTGTACAACGACTTTGGGTTCGGCAGTTTCCCGGGCACGCTGCAGTACCTCGGCCAGCCGGCCGGCGTGCCGCAGAACAAGTGGGCCTACGCCGAATTGACCAAGAACGGCGGCCCGCTCAGCGGCGGCGGCATTCCAAACAAGTACCGCATCAGGAACCGGCACAACGAAAATCAGCGCAAATTGAGGGCCTATCGGGCGATCATCGACCACCAGATCGCCGTCGTCATGCCCAACGCCGTGCCTACTCCCGATAGCTCGACCAACTACGACTATTGGAAAAAATACCTCGACTACATCATCCGCTCGGTGAAAATCACCACCGGCGGTGGTGGTGGCGGCGGCGGCGGTGGTGGCGGTGGTGGTGGCGGTGGTGGTGGAGGTGGTGGCGGCGGAGGTGGTGGTGATCCACCCCCACCGAAACCTCCAACCGGCTGGTTCCAGCCCGGCGGGAACCTGCCCTGGTACGCTGCCTGGATGGCCGACCCGCAGCATCAACTCGCGCTCGTCTCGACAAACCAGCCCACCAGGATTGAACTGGCCATGGTGCCGGGCGTGCTGGACGGCATGCTTCTGCCGCAGTTGCTGATGGGTGCCGGCCAAGGTACGCCGCCGAACAATCGCGGCCGAATCCCTCCCAACCAGGACGGCGACCGGATCAACAAGTTCAACAACCCGAATAACAGCACGTTTCCCGACGCCAGCAGCAGCGTTCCCAAGGGCTACCGCAACAAGATCGGCTACCGGACCTACGTGCAGTTCATGATGGACCACGGCCGGGACCTACGACCACAAGGTGGGGTCTATACGCCGATTTCCAAGCACAGCCCGTATTGCCCCTGGCATTCGGAAAGCACGGCGGGCGGTACGTTCAGTTTTCCGCCCCGGTCGCAGCCGATGCACGCCGCGCGCCGGGCGCTTATCGCGGCCATGCAAGTGGTCAACGAGCGCAACGAGAATATCTCCGACCACAACCAACGCGATTGGGTCTCGGTCGTTGCGTTCGACACGCTCAGCGGCGGCGGGCCGATCGTCAAGCAAGCACTCACGGCCGACTACGACGTGGCAATGCAAGCCTGTACCGACCTGCAGGCGGTTGGCGACAAGGGCGCCACAACCGCCACGGAATCGGGCATGATCACCGCCAAAAACCACATCAAGTCGCAACAGGAAGGCGGCCAGGGACGGTTCTCGACCAACAAGGTGGTCGTCCTTCTGACCGATGGTGTCCCAAACCTGTACTCGAGCAGCGATTCGGATATCGACGACTATATCAACGATAATCCGAGCGACGACCTGTACGGCGGCGGATACTACTGGCTCGACGCGCCCCTGATGCAGTCCGCCCAAATGCAGGGCGAGAACTGGATGGTCTTTCCCGTCGGCGTGGGGCTGGGGACCGACTACGGGTTCATGGACCGAATGTCCCGGATGGGAGGCACCGCAAACGACGACGGCGAAAGCCCTCGCGGCAGCGGAAATCCGGCCGAATACGAACAGCGGATGACCGAAATATTCGAGGAGATTATCACCAACCCGCAGGTCCGGCCGGTACAGTAAGGAAGTGGGCGGTGATGTCCGAACAAGCCGCTTGCGGCTTCGCAACCCGCACGCAAAAATGGATACGCACGCAAGTCGCGCGAAGACCTTAATCCTTGTCGGTAATCACAATACAACCGAGCACCCGTCCACCGTAACTTTGCACCGTGCGGATCGCCCGGCCGGCAGTTCGGCGGGAAGTCTCACCAAGCCGAACAAGCAAGTACGTGCCGTGACAACAAGCGGCCAGTCGGGCAACTAGCGGATCGCTCGGCTGGGCGCCGGCAAGAAGGACCAGTGGATAGCTGTCGCGCAATTCGCCAACGAGCGCGGACGGATCGGTCTTCTCGAGCCGTTTCCACGACGCGTCTTCGGGCAACCGAGTGCCGGGCAGCACGCTAACGCCTTCCGTGGCCGTGTCGGCGACGACCTCCCGCCATGCCGCCTCGCCGGCGAGCACCTCGGCCAGGCCGCGGTTCGGTGGGGTTGCCACTGCCGCAAGATTGGCGAGTTCCGCGCGGCGAAAATCGCAATCCACCAGAAGGACTTCGCCGGCAGTCTGGTCCGCCAACGTGCCGGCCAGCGAAAGGAGCATTCCGGGCTCCGGCCGGCTCGACTCGGCACCGACAAACAGAAGTGCCGCCCGACCCTGTTCGGATGGCACGGCCGGCGGCAACCGCAAAAGCACCCTCTCGGCCAGGTCGCGGAAGTGCCAATCGTGGACCTGAGACGCTGGGCCGACTGGCTGCCCGACTTGCCGCTCGTGCGAGTCGGGCTCTTCCGCCGGCGGCGGAGCAAGTGGGACAACGGGCGTGCTCTCCACAACAACCGATTCGGCCTCGATCTGCTTAAGCGCGTTGAGCATCCGAGTCATGGACGGTCCCTATCTCTGTTGTTGCAATCGTTCACGGGGTTCGGGCCACAAACGCCCGGTGGTTGAGCGAAGCGAAACCCCGGGGTTTCACTTCGCTCAACCACCGGGCGTTTTCACGTCATTGTCCGTGAACGGCTACCTGTCACTACCCCCGACGAAGCTTGGAAAACAACTGCCGGTATTCCTGCCTTCTGACGCTTGAAACAGGCCGCACGAGTCGAGACCCTTCGTGGTGGCAGGCATCTTCCACGACAATCAAGTCCGCATCCTCGTCTTCCTCCGGTTCGAGTAGAACGGCCACTTCGAGTCCATGCATGGGGACAGTTTCAGGTTCGACATCCGTCATGTCCGGCACTTCCCGCGGTTGTGGTTCGACCTCTTCGATCCGGTCCACGGCTTCCGGCTCCGATCGCGTATCCGCGGCGGCCGACACATGGCGGTCAATCGCGATGGTTTCTTCCTCTTCGAATGGTTCATCAAAAGGGTTCGAAGCCTTGGCAGCCTCTTCGAATGGTTCATCAATGGGGTTGGCAAGCGTGCCGGCCGCGGGCCGCGGTTCGTCGAATGCCAGTTCCGTCTCCGGCCCGATCGATCCGGCCGGCTTGAATTCCTCGTCGATGCCCGAGAGCGTCTCTTCGATCCGGTCGAGTTGTTCGGCCGGCTCGACGAGCTGTTCCTCGTTGGTCGGACGCACGAGCAACGGTGGCAAGATGGCCGGCTCTTCGGTCGCCGGCTCATCGTCCAGGCCACCGAACTCGATTACGGTGTTTTCGGTTTTCTCTTGCGAATCGCCGGTCCAAGGAGTGGGCAGTTGCTGCAAGTCGGCCCAGGCCTCCTCGACGCCAAGTACGTTGATCTGGCCGCGGCCGCCGGCGTAGGCCAACAAGAGTGCATGATCGCACACCTGGTTGATCAGTCGAGGCACGCCGTCGGTCGCCTGGTAGACGGCCTGGCATGTGTCGGGTGGGAAGATCGACTCGGCCGATCCACCCGCCCGGCTTAGCTGGGCGCGGATGTACTCCTCGGTCTCGGTCCGGTTGAACGATTCAAGGTAGCAACGTGCAATCAGCCGCTGGCTGAACGATTCCAGCTTCGGACTGGCAAACCGCTCTTCCAAAACCGGGCCGCCCACCAATACCGTGCGAATCCGAGGTTTCCCGTCGCAAACCAGGTTGCCGATCATGCGGATCTCTTCGAGCAACCGCAACGGGAGAGTATGCGCTTCGTCGACCAAGAGCAACATGCCCATAGGGCACTCTTCAGTGGCACTCAAGTAATCGACCAATGCCAGGCGGAGTTCCCCTTCGTCCATGTCGCGGTAGGGCTGGCCCAACTGGTGCAAGATGGCTTGCAAGAGGGAACGTCGCGTGTCGAGACGCCCATTGAGCATGGCCACGGCAAATGATTCTCGAAATTGCTCGGCCAACACCTGGCACAAGAGCGTCTTTCCCGTGCCCGACGGACCCACCACCATCCCTGTTCCCTCGGCCCGCTCGATGCACCGGAACAACGTCTGCCGGGCAGCCTCGATTGCCGCGCCGGGGAAATACTGATCTACCCGCGGTACCGAGGCGAAGGGTCGTCGCTGAAAGCCGAAATGGGCCTCGTACATTGCCTGGGTTCCCTTGCCGTCAGTGTTTGCCTGTTCGCGAAAGATCGCCGCTTCAGCCCATCAGATCGACGTGAGTCTGCACCGATCCATTCCATCAATTCGGCACCATCGGGCCGGATGATTGACCAATAGATGCGCCGGCAGCGCCGAATGCTGATGACTAACAGAGCCGCGGTGTCCTCACGGCGGCCCCGGCAAGGAATTGCGCACGGCCGGTCGTGGACTAATGAGTTGGGTTCCCCAGCCTCTCAGCCCGCCAAGTTGTCGTCGTCTAAGCACTCATCCCGCGCTATTGGGGGTCATTGCGTGTCACCAGCGACCGTAGTATAATATGATTGGGTTTTCTGTTTTTTGGTGCAAGACCGGTGTCGAATCCCATGAGCACATCAATCGAAGCTGAACAACTCAAGAATGATTGGCTGAGCCGCCTCTCCGTGCTCATCAACGACGTCCGCACATGGGCTGAGAACCTTCAGTGGTCGACGCGTCAGATTGAGAAGACGCTCGAAGACACCGAGTTGGGCCGACACAAGGTTCCCGGACTCCTGCTACAGAAAGATACCACGCGTATCCTGCTTGAGCCGATAGCTCGCCAGGCACCCGGTGCGGATGGCGTGGTTGACCTGTACCTCTTGCCAGCGTACGACGACATTGCCAGTCTGTACCCCCAAGATGACGGTTGGCAATTGCACTACATGCTTCCCAGCCAAGAATCTGTCCCGACAATTCGTGAGGCGGAGTCCAAGCCACTTTCGCAAACAACGTTCGAGGAAGTCGTCGAGGAGATGCTAAAGAATGCCATTTAGCCGCTCCAGTCTTCTCGCTCGCGTGAAGGGCGTTGAGCGTGAACACAGTGCAGCGCGGTTGGCAATGGATCGACTACTTGAAACCGTCCAAAACGATCCTACTCAACTCGCCAATGACGTGAACGTCAGGGACGTTACCAGTGCATCCGTACTATTGGAAGCTACGTACCTTGTCCGGTTGTTTGCGGAGTTTGAAGCTGCGCTGCGGAGCTTTTGGCACGTTTCTCGCGGGAACCCTCCCCCATCGCGCACACGCGATCTTGTCGAGAGCATTGGCGTCCGGCGGAGGATTCCAGTCGACTACCTAGCCAACGCACACAGCGTGCGTGAGTATCGCAACAGCTTGGTTCACGAAGGCGAAAGTGATGCGTCCAAAATCGCCTTGCCAAAGGCGCGGAGTTACTTGTGCCACTTCCTGAGCTTCCTTCCAGTTGAGTGGTAGTGCCATGCTGGGCTCGGAAGAGCGGCCATATGCAGATCAGGTTGGCTGCAACAGGGCGTCCGGTTCCATCTCGACGCGTGCCACGTCAAAACCGGTCGCACGGACATTGCCGATAGCCGAACGGATTGCATGCTCCAATGATTCGGCCTCGCGATGAAAATGAATCCGCGGCACGCCACCAATCGTGGCAATCGTGCCGTCGTTGAATGTGCCATACAGCTTATCGGCTTCCTCTTCATTCGGATCCGCCGTTAACACCAACGTAAAATCATGCTCTTTCATCGCTCAACTCCTGTCATTGCCGTCGCTGCCGGGCGTGGCGCTACAAGATCGTTGCGGGTATCGCGCTATTGCAGTGTGTCGCGAGCGATCATGTTCAGCGGGCAACGGCGGCGAGCTTGTTGGCGGCCGGCACTCGACTATAGGCCAATACCATCCAACCGTTGCTGGTTTTCCACTGGGCCAGCGCGAGCTTGCCGGCCTTCTCCCATTTGCCCGGTAGCGCGAGTTGCTCGGGAACCAGTTCTTCCTCGAAGATCCGTTTGAACCGGCGTTCGAGCAGATTGCGAATGACCGTGTAGCGTGCGGAGAGCGCTTTGCCTTTGCCGGGCACGAAGCCCGGAGGAAATATCCGCACCTCGCCCTGGCGTATCGCCTTGAAGCCGTCGGCATGTTTGACGATCTTGTAGTCGGCCGAAACATTCATGCCGGGATGCTTTGCCTCGCCCCGGTAGTAGCGGCGGGCTCGGATTGTCACGCTGAACGAGTCCTCGGCAAAGGCGACGGAGATCGGCCGCTGCCGCGCAAACGCGATCGCCCAAGGCTCTCTTCCTTCCTCCGGCTTGAGCCGTTCGGGCAGTGTACCCAGCAGGTCCTTGAGCGTGGCCAGGAACTCCTCTTCTCGGAGCGTGACGCCGCTCAACGCGCTTTGCGCCATGTTGTTGGCAATCGATTCGTGCACTTGGACGCCCAGGTCCGGATGTGCAATCAGCTTCGGCGGCGAACCGGGGGCGGCCAGTTGCGAGCCGTCGGCTCGAAGGGCCATCACCCTCAAGACGTCGCTGGTGGTGCTAAACCTGAGTGTCTGCGGGAAAAGCTTCCGCTCAACCAGTGGCTTGCGGAACTTGTTTGTGAACTGCTCGTTGGTTCGGGCGAGCATTTCCTCGGCCCGGCTGTCGACTCGTTCATTGATTCGCTCCTCGGCATGCCGGGCGCCGATCCACTCGGCTTGGTACTTGCTCTTGCAGACCCGTTTCCAGGCCGCCCGCTCCACAATCCGAGAACCGCGCCTGGTCTGGATGCCGGTGGTTGTGGTGTCGGTCGTGGCTTTGGAGGTTGCCGCCCGGGCCTCGATACCATGCTCGTCGATGCGGAAGCGTTTTCTCGCGGTGAAGCGGGTGGTTCCGTCGCTGAAGATCTGCACCGGCCCTTTGTACCCGACAGTCTCCGACTCGGTCACGCCGTGCAGAATGGTCTCGAACGCACCTTGCCTTTTGTTGGGTATCAACTCAACGACGATGTTGCCCGTGGTGTGACCCGTGCCGCGGATGGCGGTTCCCAGGATACAATCTTCCACTGGCGAAGTATCGTCGACGGAATCGGTCATTCCGGCACCGGCAATCTCCTCGGAAACGTGCAGGAAGAGGTTGGGGCGACAGCAATGGCGCCGGACGGCAGACACCAGTGAAGTGGCCTGGCGCGTCTGTTCGAGATAGCCGACGGCCGTGCCGATCCAAAGCGCGTCTTCGGCCGTCGGGTTCTTGGCGTAGGACTCGAGGTGTCCGGCCAGGTCCTCGAGGAGCTTTTCGTAGTTGGCTTTCAACTTCGGGTTGCCGACGGCATCACAGGTGCTTATGTATCGACGCATGGCGTCGCGGACGTCGATGAACCAGACCAGCCCGAGGCCTTCGTGCTTCTGGGCGTACTTGGCGTGGATGGGACTCAGCTTTTTTGGGTCCGGATCGCCCTTGCGGGCCAATTCGGCCTTCATCTGATTCCATTGGAGGTACTTCCGCCAACCGGCCGCGCTGGGTCCGGCCGCCTTAAGTCGGGCGTCGAGCCGGCTGACGGCCCCCTTCAACGCGGCCTTTGCCCTGCGGATATCGGCCTTTCCAGGTGGGACGAACGTCTTCTGGGCGGCTCTGCACAGCGCCGGCAACTCTGCCGGCAACTCTGCCGGCAACTCTGCCGGCAGCTCTCCGACGGCGGCCGGCTTGGGGCTCTTCGGTGCCTCGGCCAACGTGATGTAAGCCGTTCCAAAATAACCACTTATGGAAACACACAACACGGCTACTCGGCGGATTCCGTTGCACCACATGATCTGACTCCTTCTCGGTTGGGATACCGGGTGGTCGCAAAATGCATCGGCCCACCCAGGCGGACTCTAGTTTAATTGACGGTTTGGTACACTGTCGGGTGGTATTAACCCGCAATCTTCACCCAAAGGAAAAATCCTATCCTGCCACTTGATTTCCCCTAACCTATCAACTAAACCTAGTCTTGCCAACTGTAATTGTCCGCAAAGTCTGAACCGTCCACTTAACCCCCCCCTTAAGGTGGCAGCTTATGAGGAACACAAAGTCGCGACCGGTGGCCACGTTTCTTGACGCGACCACCGGTCGCGGCTTTATGCGAGAAAACTTGGCTCTTCCGTTTTTAGGTGCAAACTCCTGGAAAGCGGCCAGTGTGCCACTGCTTGCGAAACTTCCCGTGAGCGTTGAACTTGCATCAAGGCACTGCTTGCCGGACACCTGTCTAATTCGGAAAG
>JAUWJC010000328.1 GCA_030607895.1 Pirellulales bacterium | reverse complement strand
GCTTTCCGAATTAGACAGGTGTCCGGCAAGCAGTGCCTTGATGCAAGTTCAACGCTCACGGGAAGTTTCGCAAGCAGTGGCACACTGGCCGCTTTCCAGGAGTTTGCACCTAAAAACGGAAGAGCCGTCAGTTTGTACGGTGCCTATTCGGTTTCAGCTTCCGTGTCTTGCCAGAAATCCTCATGGCCGATGCCGCCGGTCTTCTGAATCTGCTGCCGACCACGAGCTAAGACGGCTTGGAACTTGGGAGAATAGGCCAACACCAGGCGCTCGATCTCTTCCTCATCGGTCACCCCCAACAAAACAGCCGCTGGCTTGCCACTCCTGGTAACCACAATCGGTCCATTTTCCGTCTCTTTCAAGTAGGCACTCAGGTGGGCTTTGATTTCGGCAACGGGCACAATCTTCATAGCTCTATCTCCTCCCCGCCAATGATTAAACGATTCCCGCTCTTGATCCCCATGGCAAGAATGAACACCCGCCGGCTTCCTTGCTCAACCGAATAAAACACCCGAAACCGATTGTCGGGACCAAACCGGACCTCCCAGTCCGCCCCAAATTCGGCGGGCCTTTTTCGAGGCTTTCTGTTTCGGGTTTCCACATTTGGCTTAAATTGCAGTTGGGTCTCGATCGTGCGACGGACAAGTGTACGATACTTCGGCTCGATCGCCCGCAAGTGCGTTTCGACTTGCGGGGCGTAGATCAATTCAAAGCGGTTTTTATCGCCCATTATGACCTAAATTATAGTCACTCTTTGCCGTTTGTCAACCATCCTGGGGGCAGAGCGGCTCGGAGTGCGCGGTGTCCTCACCGAGCCGCAGTGTCCTCACTGCGGTTTTGGAGGACATGCGACGGGCAGCTTCTTCCAGCGTGACGACTCGTATGTTTCCAGTTTGCCCTGGGGCGCTCGCGCGATGAAGGCCGCCGTTTGCGGAGTGGCTTCGATCAGCTTCAGGCCGGCCTTGGGCCCAAGCACGCTGACGGCCGACGCCAGGCTGTCGGCCGTGGTGCAATCGGGCGCGATGACGGTTACGCTACCGTGGTCGGTCAGCCCTAGCCCGGTCCGGGGGTCGATGATGTGCGAATACCGCCGGCCATCGATCTTGACAAACTGCCAGGTGTCGCCCGAGCTGGCAATCGCCACCCGCGAGAGCCAAAGATAGCGGCTCGGCGGTGCGTTTGGTTTCAATCGGGCGATTCCGATCACCCAACCGGGCCTATCTGGCGGGGGATCGCCCAGCCGGATGTCGCCTCCCGCATCGATCAAAACCCGGCGTATCCCCCGTTTGGCAAGCACCTTGACCGCTTCGTCCACCGCATAACCTTTGGCAATGCCGCCCAGGTCGAGCCGCATGTTAGATTTGAGCAACTTCACCGTTTGACCCTTGGGGTCAAGTTCGAGGAGCCGGTAGCCGACAAGTTTACGAGCTTCTTCGAGTCGGTCCGGCGGCGGGAATTGCTCTCTTCTGCGGGCGCGTCGCCACAGCCGGACGACCGGTCCGACAGTCACGTCGAAAGCCCCGCCGGAGCGCCGGGACAATGCCTGTGCCCGGCTCAATACTGTCCACAAGTCGTCGCTTACGCGGACGGCACACCCCCCGCCGGAAGTATCGCACAAGCGCCGCAACTCGCTTTTCGGATCGTAGTCGCTGAGGATGCCATTGAGTTGGTGAATTCTGTCGAAAGCCGCCTGGGCGGCCCCATTTGCAGTCTGGGCGTCGGGAGCATACAATACAACTCTGATTGGAACGGCCATTTCCGTCTGGGAAAACTGGAACCGGCCTAGTGCCGGTCCTTCCGGCGGGGCGACCGGAGTGCCCAGAGCTAACAGCCACGCGATAGCCAACCTTCCCATATTCGCCCGATCCCTCCCAGTTGAACTCGTACCCAATTCCTTAACCCCTTTTGTCGAGGTCCTACTGAATGACTAGCGTAGTCCCCCACCGGTCGTTGTTGCAAGTGTTGTCCGCAAGTATTCTCGGTTTGGCAATTGTAGTGACGCTTGGTAGTACCGCTGCCGCCGCCGAGAAGGCCAATGAGAAGACTAATGAGAAAACCGCCGAGAAGGGCAAGAAATTCAATCCGACAGCGATGCCGACCGTCCAGTGGCTTCCCAAACCGATTCCCGTCGCCAACGCCGACGCCAAGACGCAAGCCGACATGAAGCCCTATACCGAGGCAATTCCCGGCACTGACGAGAAGTTGGACTTCGTCCCGATACCGGGCGGGAAGTTCATGATGGGCAGCCCCGACGGCGAAGACGACCGTAAAGCACACGAGGGTCCCCGGCACGAGGTGACCATCGAGCCGTTCTGGATGGGCAAGTGCGAAGTGACCTGGGGGCAGTACGAGCAGTGGAGCATGGGTCTGGACGTGCAGCGGCGCAAGCTCAGCGGCGGAAAGCCGACCGAGCTCGACAAGCTGGCCGACGCGCTGACCCGACCGACAATGCCCTACAGCGACATGACGTTCGAGATGGGCAAGACCGGCCGGCCGGCCATTTGCATAACGCAGATTGCCGCCCAAATGTACTGCAAGTGGCTAAGCGCCAAGACAGGCCGCTACTACCGGGTGCCCACCGAGGCCGAGTGGGAATATGCCGCCCGGGCTGGAACCAAAACCGCCTACTCGTTCGGCGACGATCCGGACGGCCTGGACGATTACGGCTGGTACTTCGACAACAGCGACGAGAAGTATCAGAAGGTGGGCACCAAGAAGCCCAACCCCTGGGGGTTGCACGACATGCACGGCAACGTCTGCGAGTGGGTGCTTGACCAGTTGGTTCCCGACGCGTACAAAAAACGTGCCGGCAAGGTGACCAACAACCCCTTGGTGCCGGTGAAAACGCTGTATCCGCGCTGCGTGCGTGGCGGTTCGTGGGACGATGATGCCGAGGCCCTAAGAAGTGCCGCCCGACGTGGTTCCGATAAGGACTGGAAGATGCAGGACCCACAAATCCCGCAGAGCATTTGGTATCACACCGACGCCGACTTCGTCGGCTTCCGCATCGTGCGACCCTTGCGCAAGCCCACCGCCGAAGAATCCAAGAAGTACGAACCGGACTACGAAGAAATCAAGGAGTACGCGGAAGCCCAATCGGGCAAGGAGTAAAGGATCGGTCCCCGACTTCCAACTTCCGACTTCCAAAATCTCTAACTCAATGGAGAACATCAGGATGAGTAACGCGAAGAAGTCTTCTCGCCGCGAGTTCCTTGAAAAATCGACGGCGACAGTGGCCGGCACCGCGCTGGCCGGCAGTCTGAATGTTGCCCGCAACGCACATGCGGCCGGCGACGACCAAATCAAAATCGCCCTGATCGGTTGCGGTGGGCGCGGCAACGGTGCGGCCACGAACTGCCTGCAAAGTTGCGACAATGTGAAGCTCGTGGCGGTTGCCGACGCATTCGAGGAAAAAGCCAAGGCATCGGCGGACCGGTTGAAGAAGAAGTTCGGCGACAAGGTGGACGTACCCCAGGACCGCGTCTTCGCCGGTTTCGACGCTTACCAGAAGGCCATCGACTCGGGCATCGACATGGTAATCATGGCCACTTCGCCCGGCTTCCGACCCATCCAATACAAGGCTGCCATCGACGCGGGCAAGCACGTCTTCATGGAGAAGCCTTGCTGCGTGGACGCGCCCGGCTTCCGCTCGCTGATGGAGAGCAACAAGAAGGCCGACGAAAAAGGCCTGAAGGTGGGCGTGGGCCTGCAACGCCATCACCAACTACCATACGTCGAAACCATAAAACGCATCAAGGACGGGGCGCTGGGGAAACTGGAGTTCTTGCGGGCTTATTGGAACGGCGGCGGTGTTTGGGTCCGCTCGCGCGAAGCCCTGGCCAAGCACTGGGGCCGCACTCCAACCGAAATGGAGTACCAGATGTGGAACTGGTACTACTTCGTCTGGCTTTCCGGCGACCACATCTGCGAGCAGCACGTCCACAACCTCGACATCTGCAACTGGATCATGGACGCCCATCCGGTGGAGGCCAACGGCATGGGCGGCCGGCAGGTCCGCAAGGGCCCCGATGTCGGTCAGATTTACGACCACCACTTCATCGAGTTCACCTACGCCGACGGCACCAAGATGTTCAGCCAGTGCCGCCACATTCGCAACTGCTGGAACAGCGTTTGCGAGGCCGCCCACGGCACCGAGGGGACTTCCAACTGCAACGGCCGCATCGACGGCAAAAACGAGTGGCGGTTCCGCGGCAAGGGCAAGAGTCCCATGGACCAGGAACACATCGACCTGAACAAGGCCATCCGCAACAACGAGAAATACAACGAAGGCTGGTACGGCGCTACCAGCAGCTTCACGGCCGTGTTTGGCCGGATGGCGACGTACTCCGGGCAGGTCGTCAAGTGGGACGACGCCGTGGCCAAAGGCCCCAACGAAATGCCCGAGAAATTCGCTTTCGACGCCAAGCCGCCCGTACTGCCCGACGCCGACGGCAGCTACGAGCACGCCGTGGCCATGCCGGGCATTTACAAGCCGTACTAACTCAAGGTGTGGACGCAAGACACAGCGACTCCCGAAAGGGACGAGGGATTAGGGGCGAGGGAAGGGCGAAAGCTGATTGATTTGGCATTGCTGCTGCCTCTGGCCGCGCCGACGAACTTGCCGCCGCCACATACTGGCAAAGACAGTTGCTCGGTTGCCTGAATCCGGACAGGAATATGAGCAAGTCCAGCGACTATCTCGATCTCCCGTTCCGCATCCACAAGGCCCGGGCTTGTGGCCTGTTGACGGCCGGCAAAATCGACGAAGCGATCCGAGAAGCCCACCTTGCCCAAGCCGCACTGCCCGGCGATATTACGCTGGCCGAGGCACTTGTCCCAGAGCTCGAAAAGGCCGGCCGACGGCCCGTGGCCGACGAACTGTTCGCCAAGGCGTATGCCGCAAACGAACAAGTGTGCAAGGATTTCCCCAACAGCGCAACTCATCACAACAATCTGGCCTGGTTGTCTGCCAGATGCAACCGTCGCCTTGACGAGGCATTGCAACACGCCGGGCGGTCGAACTTGACCCCGATAATCCCGCCTACCTTGATACCCTGGCGGAAACCCATTTCCAACGTGGCGATTCGCCCACCGCAATCAAGCACGCCAACCGATGTATCGAACTGGCACCCGACGACGAGCACTTCCAAAAGCAGCTCGATCGGTTTCGGCAAAAGTATGGCTCATCGCATAAGTAATGCGTAACCGTTCACGGGTTTTCAGGGCTCTCGGGAGC
>JAUWJC010000622.1 GCA_030607895.1 Pirellulales bacterium | reverse complement strand
ACTCGACTATGCGGCGGAAGTTGTCGCTGGCGAGGATTTGCGTGCCCATCTGCGTGGCCACCTTTTACTCGGCGGCCACCCCAGCGGCCACCCGGGCTTCGTAGACCGAATGCGACAGGGGCTGCTCGCAGTAGCAGTGTTTACCCATCCTCATGGCCGTCACGCTGGCCGGCGCGTGGACGTGGTTGGGCGTGGCAATCACGACCGCGTCGATTTGGCCGTGGATTTCATCGAACATTTTTCGATAGTCGACGTACTTTTTGGCCTTGGGGTACTTCTTGAACGACCCGGCGGCCCGGCGGTGGTCGACATCGCACAACGCAACGATGTTTTGGCTGGCCACGCCGGCGAGGTTTCCCGCTCCCCGACCACCGACGCCGATGCACGCGATGTTGAGTTTTTCGTTGGGTGATTTGTCTTCACCCAATCCAATTCGGCCGGAGGCCCAAACTCCCACGCCGGCCAGCGCCGTGTTTTGCAGCATCCGACGACGGTTCATTCGATTCGACATGTTTGGTTCTCCTTGGTTGTCGTTGTCACTTGAGCCGTCCCTCAGCCCCCGGCTTTGCCGGGGGATCGGGTGGTTGTGCGCTCCACCATCCCCCGGCAAAGCCGGGGGCTAAGGGACGTTCGCGGCCGCACCGCACGATGCGAAGCCGCAAGCGGCCGACTTCCCTACAACGTCCAGCCTTCGCGGTATTGGCGGCGGATAAACTTATCGGCCTCGGGGCAATTGGCGGCCTTGAGGGTCTTGGCGTCCCAGACCAGCTTCCGGCCGGTCCGCAACGCCACGTTACTCAGCAGGGCGGCCTCGGTCAACGCGCCCGAGTAATCGAAATTGCACGTCGTCGGTCCGCCCGTCTTGCAGGCCTCGATCCATTCCTTGTGGTGTCCGATCGAGTCGGGAATGAACGGGTCGGGGCCCTTGAATCCGGCGTACTTCGACTCGGGCAGCAACTTGTGGCGGCCGTAATCGGCGATCAACATGCCTTCGGACCCAATAAACAAGACGGCGCTTCCCCACTGGTGGATGTTTTTTTGCTTGACCAATTCCGGGTAGCCGCCGCCGTTGTACCAGGTGAGCTTGACCGGCGGCAGGTCTCCGCGGGAAGGATACTCGTGCCGGCTGATGGTCCATCGCGACACGCTCTCGGGATGCACCGGCCCTTGCGACTCGACGGTCCTCGGGTGCCGCAGTTTCAGCGCCCAGAATGCCAGGTCGCAATAATGGCAGAAGAAATCGCCCAACTGTCCGTTGGCGAAGTTCCACCAGTATCGCCACGCGAACGGGGCGTAGGCCGGGTTGTAGGGTCGATAGGCGGCTGGCCCCACCCAAAGGTCCCAATCGAGCGTGTCGGGTACCGGCGGCTTGTCGGTGGGGGCGTCGGGTTGCGTCATGCTGGTCGGTACCGCGGGCCCCTTGAAGTTCGCTCCCAGCCAGACGTGCACCTCCCCCACCGTGCCGATCGCGCCCGATTGAACCAGTTCGACCGCCCGGCGGTAGTTAGTCCCCGCGTGAATCTGTGTACCCATCTGGGTGACCAACTTGTTATTGATTGCCGTCTCGGCCATCACCCGGGCTTCGTAGACGTTGTGCGTCAGGGGCTTCTCGCAGTAGCAGTGTTTGCCCATCTTCATGGCCATTACACCGGGAGGGGCGTGTGTGTGGTCGGGCGTGCCGATCACTACCGCGTCGATCTGCTTGTCGATTTCCGCGAGCATTTTGCGGAAATCCTTGAATCGTTTGGCCTTGGGGAATTTTTCGAAGGTCTTGCCGGCACGCTTCTCGTCGACGTCGCAAAGCGCGATGAAGCTCTCGCTGGCGCAGCCCATTACATCGCCCGCGCCGCGACCGCCCACGCCGATGCCGGCGATGTTCAGCTTTTCGTTGGGTGACTTGTCCGCTCCCAGGCCGATTCGGCCGGAGGTCCAGATTCCCACCCCGGCCAGGGTGGAGTTGCGCAGCATCTGCCGGCGGTTCATTCGGTTCGACATGTTTGTTCTCCTTGGTTGTCGTTGTCACTTGAGCCGTCCCTCAGCCCCCGGCTTT
>JAUWJC010000488.1 GCA_030607895.1 Pirellulales bacterium | reverse complement strand
GTTTTGTGACGAAGGTTTAGCCGGCGGGCTTGCCCGCCGCTGGTTCGTTCACGGCGGACAAGTCCGCCGGCTAAACGGAACTCGTCTGACAACTGAAAACTGACAACTTAATCCGAAAACCTCAATTTTTGACCGCGTTGAGTATACCTGCGCCGCTCGGAGAAGCCAGAGTGGAAACCAGAGGGGAACGACCCATGTTCGAGCAACCCGACCTATTGATTGAGAAGCTCATCGAGCGACTCGAACACGAAAATCCCGCCATGCGTCGCAATGCGGCAGGGGCGTTGCGTTTGCACGGCAGCCGGGCCGTGCGGGCCATTCCGTTTCTTACCGAGCTTCTGGATGACGACGACCCCATGGTTCGGGCGGAGGCTCGAAGGGCGCTGGATCGTTTGCGCACCGTGGCGGCATGACACTCCTGGCGGGCAGGCTCAGCGGGTCTGGGCGAGATTCGGTCGAAATCTTGACCGGTACTTGGACCAGGTTTCGGCCAACTGCTGTTTTTCTTCACGGCTGAGCAAGCGATCCGTGCGGAGCGCCTCGATTGCAACCGCCAGCAGCAGCGTAATCGCTACCCAGGGACCGGCGCCAAGCGACACTGGCAGCAGCAGCACCAGCCGCGTGCCGGGGTCGAGACGGAATCCGAGCAGGTGATTGAACGTGCAGATCAACGTCAGCGCGACGAAGTTTGCAACGGTGGTAGCCAGCACCGCGCCCAGCAGCCCAAGCCGAGGCAACAGTAGCAGGTTCAAGCCAACGTTGACTGCCAGGCCGATCAACAGAGCGAGGCTGGCCAGTCGCGCCTTTTCCGCGCACCAGAGGTAGCTCTCGGCGACCATTGCCATGCCGAACCAAATGCAGTAGGTCAATGTCCAAGGCAGGACGGGCAAGCCGCCGTCAAGCCGGCCCCGGAAGGCAACGCCAAACAACAGCGGCGCGGCAAAAAGCACGATTACGGCAACAGACGAGAGGCCGAAGCAGAGCAGCTTCAAGAACAGGTTCAGCCGAATGCCTACCCGCTCGCGCCGGCCAGCTTCCCAATCGTGGCTCAAGTGGGGCATCAGAATGCCGCCAAGCATCAGGGCGATCGACACCAGCAGCAGCGGCACTATCCGGGAACTGTGATAGTAGCCGATTTGCGTCAGTGCTTCGGCGGCCGTGCCCGGGGAGAAGTGGAGTATCATGTACCGGTCGGCTATTTCGAACATGTTGGCCAGCAGGCAGGCGACGGAGACCCAGGCGACAAACGGCGTCAGTTTGGCCCAGAAAGTACCCTGTGCGAGCCGTTCCTTGGCGGGCGGCAGCACGTCCCAACTCCGGCGCGTTCGCCAGGCAACCCAGAGGACCGACAGACAGCACGCGCCGCCGTAGGCAACCACTATACTGGCCGCGGTTTGTTGCCATGTGAAAAGCAGCAAGATGCCGAGCGCGGCAAACACCAAGCTGTTGAATAACTGCATCAGCGAGAGCAAGCGGATATTTCGCAGTGCGGTCAGCGACTCGGTGAGGAAGCCAAACGCAATGACGGCAAGCAGACTGACGGCGGCCATCACGACCAGTTCCGTCCGGTCGGGCGTGCCGAATAGCAACTGCGAGAACCGCTCTCTTGCCAGGAAGATTACAACGAAAGCAACCGCCGCCAGACAGATGCAAACCGTGGCGGTCCGCCCAAAGAGCGTTCGAAGCTGTCCTTGCTTGCGGTAGTGTTCCACGTATCGCCCGAAGGAACTGGGAATGGCCAAAATCGACAGCGGCGCGGCCAGCACCAGGAAGCTGAAGGCCATGTCCCACTGCCCAAGCTGTTCTGGTTCCAGGTAGCGGCAGAAGAGAATCGCGCGGATGAAACCCCCCAAGCGTTGCACGACCGCCAATCCCAGCAGGATCAGGACGCTGTCGGCCAACGTATCGGCGCGCAAGCCGGCGCCGGCGCCCGATTGCTCGCTTGGATCGGCCGCGGTCGGAAAAGAGTCGGCGTGGCGGTAGTTGTCGTTCAAGTGCAGCGCCAGTGCTTGATTGCCGTCCGGCGGAACCTTCTTAACTCTCAGTCAGATTTCGCTCCGAAGCAAATCAGTTTCGCACTGACGGCACCGGAACAATCGGAGCGGCCGCTACAGACGCTACCCGCGCTGAGGACAGGGCGGCTCGGAGCACATGGCCGATCACGCGCCGTTCGAGCCACGGACGATTCAACCCCGCGTGCGCGAGTTGACGCGGAAGAACTCGGCGAGCGCGGGTTTGTCCACACTCCCACGGGCCGTGGCCAGAACGATTTCTTCCAGTGCAGTCTCGTCTGCATCCAGTTCAAGGTTGTTCATTGCCAGAAAGACAATCGCCGCAACCGTGCCCGCTCGCTTGTTGCCATCCACGAAGGGATGATTCCGCGCAATGTGGAATAGGTACGCTGCTGCCATTTCGTAGAGGTCATGGTGCAGGTATTGGCCTCCGAACATTGCAGCGGGCATGGCCAAAGCCGACTGGAGAAGGCCCATGTCGCGGACGCCCGGAATGCCTCCGTACCTCTCGATCTGGTCCCGATGGATTTCGAGTACCTCGTCCAATGCCAGAAAAAGAGGTGTTGCCATCGACAAGTCACTCGGCCAGTCGTTTCAGGACGCGTCCATACTTGCGATTAGCAGTCTTCAACGCATCTTGAAACCCCTTCTTCCGCTTGGTATCGCGGACTGGAGAGACGATCAGCACCTCTCCGTCGGTTGATATCTCCAGCGGCGTGCTCGGCTCGATCTTCAGCAGTTCCAGGATCGGCTTGTCGATCACCAGGGCCATACTGTTGCCGTGTTTGGTCAGGTTTTTGATCATCGATTCGTCCTTGCGAATGGTCGCTACTATGTATCCACAGTGTAGCACCATACGGCCGGCCCGTCAACCTGACGATCGCCAAGCCTACTTCTTCTTATCCGGCTTGGCCGGCACGAGCTTGATGCCGCGCAGGTCGAGCAGGGCTCCCTTGAGCGGTCCGTCGGGACGGATAGTCAGGCGGCTTTCGCGGGGCTTGATCTTGAACTGGCCGAACTTGGCCTGGCGGTAGTTGTCCCATCCTCCGGTGCCGGGCACCTTGCCTTTGACGATTTGCCCGTCCAACTGCACGACGAACCGGTTGCCCGCGGCCTGATCGGCACAGGCCCAGCCGAGAATCACGTCGAACGTCTCCACCCGAACGTTCTGGATCGTCCAGGCGAGATGCGCTTCGCTCGAGGTCCATTGCCCGACGTTCTTGTGTTTGGGCTCGAAGGTGATATCCGGACCCCAAAATCGGTGACGGCCGGGAATTCTCCATGTACGTTCACCGGCAAGAGCCGTTTTCCCGGGGTTTTGTGAATTGTTGGACATTTGGACGCATGCTTCAGCCGTCCAATAATTCCCGCCGGCCGTCATGTGCGGTTGCAAGTTGTTATCCACCGTCAACTTACAGCGTCGGGTCATGGCGATCCTACCTTGCCGAAACTCTTGTCAAGAGGAATTTCCTTGCGTCATCCGCTGCTGTAATTCTTTAGGCTACAACGAGTTACAATCGCTTGAATTGTTGGACGTTTTGGCCGCCCCAAAATCCAACAAAAGATATC
>JAUWJC010000334.1 GCA_030607895.1 Pirellulales bacterium | reverse complement strand
GGACCGTTCCAGTAGACGGGCTCCATGCCAATATTCTTGGGTGGGCAGTTGTTCAACTTGAACCGCTCGAGTATCTTCCCGTTGTTGGCAACCAGCACTACGTCCGGGCTGTGTCCGTGGCAACGAATGATCATTTCCGGCCCCGGCGAGTCTGCCACAAAATCGGCTACCCGCACTTCCTGACCGTGCGGGACCTCCTCCTTACCCAGGCTCAGCACTACGTTGCCGTCGAAATCCATAACATGGCCGAAACCGGAACAGATCGCCCTGGTGTGGCCGTTATCCCACTCGGCTATCGCCACCGAATCCATGTGGTTGCCGAGCAGCTTTTCCCATTTCGGCGTTCCGTCGTCGTCCAACAGGTAGCAGCCGCCGGTCACCTCATCGCGGCCGTCTCCGTCGATGTCGCCGACGGCCGGGATGTAGGCCGTGTGTTGGCCGTACTTGGTCCATTTGATCTTGTAGGACCAGAGCACGTTTATGTTCTCGTCGAAGGCCAGTACCTGCTCACCCAGCTTGACGACGAAGTCACGGGGCGTTTTCGTGCCGCGGAAGTTGGCGATCAGAATTCGCTGGTGGCACCAATCGGCGAAGTTCGCTCCCGCCCGGCATTGCCGAAACAACTCCGGCGCGGCCTGCCGCTGGAGTTCGCCGGTCGAACCGTCTCGGATTTGAATGACGACTCCGTCCATGCTCTTGGGGGCGGTTTTTCTTGGGGAATCGAGGAAGAAAGAAACAACCTCTATCCGGCCATCGGCGTCGATATCATGAATCGCCACGGGTCCCGGCCGTGCCGGCACCTTGCCTCCTTTGCCTGAATGCCAGAGGACCTTGCCGTCCATGGTGAACGCACCCAGAAAGCACGGCTTCATGGCACCAACCGCCGATCGCATCACCACAAAATCCACCCGACCGTCGCCCGTCAGATCACCAATGCGAACGTCGCCGCCGAACCGGGGTGACTCGTCTGCGAGCAGCACTTCGGGAACGTGTATCTTTCGGTAGAGAATTGGGTTACCGTACTCGCTGCCCGACAAACCGGACGTAATGCAAAGGACTAGCACGAGCACCGCACTTGTCCAAGAAACGGAATCCTGTACTTGCCGCATTGATAACCACCTTTCAAATTGCCCGACCCCACAGCAATCAGCGTATCCGGAATGCCCCACGGCGGCAATCATCCAGTCGGCCCCGATTCTTGCCAAACACCCGCCAAGGGGGGCTCCGCTGCCGGTCGGCGTCCGAGGCGGGTTGCTTTCGGCAGTCCGAGTGGCCTAAAATCATGAGTATCTAATCTTCTGAAACCACTGATCCGGAAAGGAAGCGAGCGTTGGCTACCACGGAAAAAGTGTACATCATCGGGATCAACGAGAACGGCCTTGGCGGACTGACTGCCGTGGCGCGCAAGTTGGTCGAGACGGCCGAACTGCTTGTGGGCGACGAGCATACGCTGGCCCTGGTGCCCGATGCGGACGGAGCGCGGCTGGTCGTGGGCACGAGCCTTGACGAGGCAGTCCGGCAAGTCGAGGCTTCGGCCGACAAGAGGATTGTCATCCTGGCGGTTGGCGACCCGCTCTTCTACGGCGTTGCCCGGTACTTCTGCGACAAGCTGGGGAAAGATCGCTTCGAGGTCATTCCTCACGTGAGCACCATGCAGTTGGCGTTTGCCCGCGTCAAGGAGAGTTGGGAAGAGGCGTTTCTGACCAACCTGGCGGGGCATGGATTGGAAAGCGTTCTGGAGCAGATACGCGGGGCGGAAAAGGTCGGCCTGTTCACCAGCGAGCAGTCGCCTCCGGCGGTAGTGGCCACCGCGCTGTTGAATCAGGGGATCGACTACTTCACGGGCTATGTGTGCGAGAACCTGGGCTCGCCCAACGAGCGGGTAACGCAAGGCGAGCTAAGCGACTTGACGAAACACGACTTCGGCCCGCTGAACGTAATGATTCTGGTCCGCAAGCCGCACGTACCCGATCGGCCCACCGAGGCTATCGGCCGGCGGCTGTTCGGCAACCCGGACGACGCCTTCCTGCAATCGCGTCCGAAGCGTGGCCTGCTCACACCGGCCGAAATTCGCTCGATGGTGCTGGCCGAAATGGACCTCGGCCCGGCCAGCGTCGTTTGGGATATCGGCGCCGGCAGCGGGTCCGTGGCCATCGAGGCGGCGCAAATCGCAAGCGCCGGAACCGTCTACGCCATCGAAATGGACCCCGACGACCATCAGTTGATCATCGAAAACGCCAAGCGATTCGACGTGAGCAACCTGGTGCCCGTGCTGGGAAAAGCACCCCAAGCCTGGAACGACCTACCCGATCCCGACTCCGTCTTCGTCGGCGGCAGCGGCCGCGGCATCAAGCGGCTGGTCGGCGCGGCCTATCAACGTCTGCGGGTAGGCGGCCGATTGGTGGCCACCATGGGTAGCATCAACAACCTGGCCGAGACGCACGAGTTGCTGCACGGATACTCCCCGGACGTGAAGGCCTGGATGGTCAACCTCGCTCGGGGTAACTACCAACTCGGCCGCATCCGCTTCGAGTCGCTCAACCCGACCTTCCTGCTGGCCATCGTCAAGCCGGGCTAACATGCATTTCTCACCACGGTGTGCCACTGCTTCGCTAGAAGCAGTGTTTTCCCGGAAGTTTTTGCAGCACTGCTTCTGACGAAGTAGTGGCACACTGTTTCGGGACGTCCCTGGTTGGTGAGAAATGCGGGCCCTAAGTGCGCGACCACCGGTCGCGGCTTTGTGAGCGTCTTCAGCCCGCGCTACTGGAGGCCCTTGAAGAAGTCGCTAAGGTCGTCTGATTCCGGTGCGGGTTTTGCACTGTCCGCGCCGGGTAAGACGACGGGCTCCTGTTTGGCTTCCGGGCGATCCGCCTTGGGCTCTTCGTCGGGTTCCTCCTCCGACTCTGCGTCTTTCTGCTTCGATTTGCGTTTGCCGAACGGCCACCAGCGTTTCTTCTTCCCCTTGCCGCCGCCCTCTTCCTCTTCGTTCTCGGAGTGTTCCAACTCCGGCTCGACTTCCTCGGCCGACTCTCCATCTGTCTGGCCGTCGGGTTCCGGCTCCGCCTGTTCGGCAGGGAGAGCCACTTCGATCTGGACCGTCTCCTCTATCGGCGGCACCAAGGGGGTCTCTTCGAGAGAGTCGAACCCAGCGGGCGGCTCGGATTCATCTTGCTCCGGCTCGTCTTGCCCGGGATGATCGGGAACTGGCTGAGGGGCGCGCTCATCGATGCCTTCGATCTGGACCTCAACGCTTTGCTCTTCCGAGACCTGTTGGGCGGGGGGTTCTTCGGTGCTGGGTTCCGCGGCCGGTTGCTCGGATTGGGGAGCCTCCTGTTCGATGGACGGCAGAGGTGGCGGAGGAGTGGGTTCGGGTTCTTCTTCCTCCTCAAATTCGGGTTCCGCCGATTCGGGTTGTGCAACCGGCGCTGCCTCGACGAGTCCGGCCGGTTGAGCTTCAGAGTCGGCCCAAGCGGCGAAATCCGGCAACTCACCGTCCGCGGGTGCAATCCCCGCGATCTCACCGGCCAGCGGAGTCGCCTCGATGCCCGGTTGCTCGTCGGCCACCTGGAAGTCGGGGGCTTCGTCGGTGGCGGCCATGTCCAGTTGTTGCCCATCGGCGGTGCGGGGTAGCGGAATGGCGTTCACGTCGCCTGCGTATTCGTACTTGGCACAAAACGTGAGCGGGCCGACGGTGAACTGGGCATCGGGTCGCAGGCAGGCTTCGCTGATCCGCTGGCCGTCGATGAACGTCCCGTTCAGCGAGCCAAGATCGCGCAGCTTCAACACGCCGTCTTCTTCGTACAGTTCGCAGTGCTGGCGGCTGACCATGGGATGGGCAACCGTGAGGTCGGCTTGCCGACTTCGTCCGATCGTGGTGGGCAACTTCAGCGATACCTCGCGTTTGCTGGCCTTGCCTCCGACAACGATCAGTTTCGCTTCCATTGCAGTGTGCTGGCCTGATCGGCTAATGGTCTGTGTAATGGAGAGGGGCGCAACAGGGGGCGTGCTCGATGCTCGCAATTTTCCATGATAACCAGTCGAACAGATGATAGCAACGGCCGAGCCGAAAAAGGGACCAGGTTTAATTTGTGCGAAGCACGCTGCGGGCCGCAGGCGGCAAATTAAACCTGGTCCCTTTTTTGGCCTCGAATTACCCCCCCCATGCAGACTGGTTCCTGCGGCCGAAGCCGAGGAAACCACCTGACAGTGGGGTGATTGACGGGCTGCCGATCATCGGCTCAATTAGTCTCTGACCTATATTGCCCTTGCAAACGGGCTTGGGGGGCATATAATCCGGCACTCCGATTGTCCGGCCGTATTGGGCGTCGGAGGCAGGCGATCCAAAATAGGCGTGTTTTGGCGGGTGTAGCTCAGTTGGCAGAGCACAACGTTGCCAACGTTGTTGTCGTGGGTCCGAATCCCATCACCCGCTCCTTGTGTTTCCTTTTCTGATTGCACGGCAAAAACGTATGGCAGCTACTGACGACCGGGACCGCGACGAACCCGCGCGGGAACCCGAAGAAAACATCACCGACGACATCCAAGTCGACTCGGACGACGTCGCGTTGGAAAACACCGCGTTGGACGACGCCGCGTTGGACGACGCCGCGTTGGACGACACCGCGTTGGACGACACTGCGTTGGACGACACTGCGGCGAGCGACGCGGAATCGCCCGAGGAACCCGAAAAACTCGACCTGGAGGTGGCAATCGATGTTCGGGGCGCGTGCGAGCGTCACATTACGGCGACGATTCCGCGCGCGGACATCAAGCGTTACTACGACAAAGAGTTCACCGAGTTGATGGACTCGGCGCAAGTGCCCGGGTTTCGCAAGGGTCATGCGCCGCGCAAGCTGGTCGAGAGCCGTTTCCGCAAGGACGTTGGTGACCGGGTGAAGGGGACGTTGCTGTCGGACAGCATCGAGCAGATTCGCGAGGACAGCGAATTGTCGGCGATCAGCGAGCCGGACATCAAGTGGGACGCGGTCAAGCTACCCGACGATGGCCCGATGACGTTCGAATTCGATCTCGAGGTACGGCCCGAATTCGATCTTCCGCAGTGGAAGGGGCTCTCGATCGAAAAGCCGGTTCGGGAATTCACCAGTGCGGACATAGAGTCCGGGTTGCGGGATTCGCTCGCCCGTTACGGCCGGTTGGTGCCCTACGATGGTCCCGCTTC
>JAUWJC010000293.1 GCA_030607895.1 Pirellulales bacterium | reverse complement strand
TAACCACTGCGTCACAAACCCGCAATCTATGGCCGTGTCGAGTATACAATACTGCTCGCTGGCATCCGTAGCGGCACTGTCAGCCTTGAATGAGCACTCCGGACTGCGGCCGAATACCCGAAATACCGGGCCGGTCGCGCCCGGGGTCTTTTTTTTGGACCCCGTAGCGGCTGACAGGCAAATCAATCTAATTGAAAGAACGAACAATGGGTTCCCAAATCACTCAACCCCTGGTACCCCGCAAGGTCCCAACCGTCAAGACGAAGTACCGCCGCATCGCTACCAAGATACCGGTGCCCGAGTCGATACCGATCCTCGAGAAACTCCGCCAGTTCGAGCCCCAATCGATGGGCGGGCAGCCGCTGGTGCTCTGGGATCGGGCCGAAGGAATTCAGGTTTACGACCGCTGGGGGAATATGTGGCTCGATTGGTCCTCCGGCGTGCTGGTGACCAATGCCGGCCACTGCCACCCGAAAATCCGCCAGGCGATTATCGACCAGGCGAATCACGGGCTGTTGCACAACTACTGCTTCCCGTCGGAAATCCGTGCCAAACTGGTCGAGCAACTGGCCCGGGTTGCCCCCGAAGGGCTCTCGAAGACCTTCTTGTTGACCACCGGTTCGGAAGCTTGCGAATGCGCGATCAAGCTCGCCCGAACTCACGGCCTCGAGGTGGGTGGCCAGAAGAAGATCACCATGGTCACCTTCGACAACGCCTTCCACGGCCGGACGCTCGGCTCGCAAATGGCCGGCGGAATCGACTCGCTGAAGCAGTGGATCGTCAATGTCGACAAGGACATGGTCCAAGTGCCGTTCCCCGACGGGTTCCGCTGCCCCGACACCAACTTCGCGGGGTTTCTCAAGTCGCTCGACGCACAGGGCGTCAAGCCGGATCAAGTTGCCGGCGTGATGACCGAGACCTATCAGGGCGGCAACGCCAGCTTCGCCCCGCCCGAGTACATCCAGAAACTACGCGCCTGGTGCGACCAGCACGACGTGGTCTTGATCTTCGATGAGGTCCAGGCCGGCTTCGGCCGGACCGGCACCTACTGGGGCTTCGAGCACTACGACACCGTGCCCGAGTTGATCTGCTGCGGCAAGGGCATCTCGAGCGGGCTGCCGCTGTCGGCGGTAATCGGCCGGCCGGAGATCATGGACCTGTACCCACCCGGCTCGATGACCTCGACGCACACGGGCAACCCGATCTGTGCGGTCGCCGCGCTGGCCAGCCTTCGGGCGATCGAGGAAGAAAATATGGTCGAAAACGCCCGAAAGATGGGCGAAATACTCCAGCCCGAGTTGCGACGCATCGGACAGCGGTTCTCCGACCACGTTGGCGCGGTGCATGGCAAGGGCCTGGTTACTTCGCTGCACATCGTCAAGCCGGGCGGTATCGAGCCGGACTCCGAGACGGCGTCCGAGATCGTGCTTCGCTCGGTCGAAAAAGGCCTGATGATGTTCGCGCCGGTCGGCTATGCGGGAGCGTCGGGTAAGGTATCGCCGCCCTTGATGATCGAGGAAGAACCGCTTCGCGAAAGCATTTCCGTTCTGGAAGAATCCATGGAGGAGGTACTCAAATGAGCGATCCATCCGCGGAAAAAGGGACCAGGTTTAATTTGCCGGAACGGCCCGAAGGGTGCTTCGCACAAATTAAACCTGGTCCCTTTTTCCGTCCAGACAAGGTGGACATCGTAATCGTCGGCGGCGGCATGATTACCAACGATCAGATACTGCCGTCGATCTATCACATGCAGCGCGGGGGCCAGGTCGGCTCGATCAAGATTTGCGCACTGAACTCCGCCCCCCTTCGCGCTTTGGCCGAGAATAAGAAATGCGAGACGGCCTTTCCCGGCCATGCGTTCGAGCCCTTCCCCGGCCTGGACGAACCGCCCGAGAAAATGTACCCCGACCTGTACAAGGAGGTAATCGCCTCGATGGGGCCGGGCAACATGGTGGTGGTGGCCGTGCCCGACCACTTTCACGAGCCGGTCATTCGGGCGGCCCTGGAGCACGATCAGCATGTGCTGTCGGTCAAGCCGCTGGTGCCCAGCTATGCCCAGGCCGTCGAGATCGAGAAGCTGGCCCACCAGAAGGGGCTCCACGTGGGTATCGAGTACCACAAGCGGTTCGACCGCCGCGCGCTTGATGCACGGCAGCAATACCGGGCCGGGCGGTTCGGCGAGTTCCGCTGCGGCGAGGCAAAAATGATCGAGCCGTACTACTACCGCCACTCGAATTTCCAGAACTGGTTCACCAAGGAAAACAGCGACCCGTTCACATACGTCGGCTGCCATTACGTCGACCTGGTCTACTTTATCACCGCCTTGCGGCCGGTCGAGGTATCCGTCCGGGGCGTCGAGGGCAAGTTTCCCAACGGCAACGTCGGCTATATGTGGTCGTCCGGCCGCGTGGTTTGGGAGAACGGCGCGATTCTGAGCATCACCGACGGATTAGGCTACCCCGACGAAGGCGCCGGCATGAACGATCAGAACCTGGTGATGTACTGCGAGGGAGACGACTGCGGCGCGATCATCAAGCACAACGACCAGTTCCGCGGCGTCAGCCACGGCTACGTCGACCGCGAGTCGGGCGCCATGTTCCGCTACGTGAGCCCCGACTACTTCCGCCTGGTGGCCTGGGACGGCGAAGGTCTGAAACCGGTCGGCTACGGCTTCGAGTCGATCGAAGCCAGCGTGCTTTCGGCCATCCGCGTGAACGCCTCGGCCGCCGGCCTGGCGGACGCCGAAGCCCTGGCCGCCCGGCAGAAGGTCATCGACGACATCAATGCCCGGGGTATCGTCGCCACGCCCGCCAATAGCTCAATCAACGAGCTAGTAACCGAAGCCGCCCGACTCTCCATCGCCGCCGCCGGCCAGACCGCCCTGATCGAGTACGGCAACGCACCCAGCGTGCGGCTGCGGTGAGTATCTAACTCAAACTGTAAGGAGGGGAGTCCGAAAATGGGGACTGGCTCCGTCACGGGCTGGTTTTCACGAGAGTTTTTCGGTTTGCCGACGGTGCCTGTCCCCTTTTTCGGACTCGGTAGAGGACTGCCTGTACAAGGCCAAATGGGGAATGAAAGAACATGTGGAACTCTTAACCAAACGCGGGCTCTCCATCCCTCCCCCGAACCCCGACCCAAAAATCACCATCCAAAACGCCGGCAAAGAGATTGCACGGGCGTGAGTAGCCGTGGAATGAACGCCACGCAACGACATGCACGGCGTTATGGTGAACAGTACCCCCTTCGCGTCTTGGTGGCTTTGCGTGAAATACCCCTCGGTATTACTCGATTGACCGCTTGAAGAAGCCTTTCGCCTATTGGGCGAGCCTGGCGCTTGCAAGGCGGTTGAGGCTTACGCCGGCTTCGGCAGCCTCGACGGCCAACATGCGATGGACTTCGGGTGGAACACGGACCAGGAACTTGCCGCTGAACTGACGCGAGGCAAGCGGCTCCGGAACGCTCTCGCCACCGGCTTCCATGTCGGCAACTACTCTTGCCACCAGTCGCCGGATACCGCGAAGCGCGCCCTCGGGCGTCGGCGCCAGCCAACTCAGACTGGGGAACTCCGCGCAAAGACCGACATGTTCACGGTCTTCCTCCGACCAGGTCACGCGGTACGTGTAACGGTCATCCTTCAGTGCTGCTTTCTTCATTCGTCAGCCGGTCGATGGCCTTGAGCACCTGCCGAACCTGGTACGCCTTAGCCATTCCTCTTGAGTCTTGAATGTTCACTCGTGGGTCTCCTTGCCAAGGTGTCTTGTATACTCAACGCGGTCATAAATTGAGGTTTTCGGATTAAGTTGTCAGTTGTCAGTGATCAGTTGTCAGTAATCAGTCTGAAGACTTGCCAAAGTCATTGTTTCCAAGCTCTGACAACTAATAACTGATAACTTCGTAACAAAACCGCAATTACTGACCGCGAGCAGTATAGACACGATGGCTCGAACCGCGCTGACGGGGTGGGCCGAAGAACTGGTCGCACACGCGGCATAGGTCGCCGAAACGAACCCCCACCGGCTTGCGACGCATTCGATCCAGAATATCGTCAACCTTCACCATGTCTATAGTATCATTATTGATATTACTTGTCAAGTCCGGCAATGCGCGACCACCGGTCGCGGCTTTATGAGCTATTAAGCGTTGCCGTGACCGTGGTGGTAATTCCGCCCCGGGCGTTGAAGGCCGCAACCAGGGTCATCCGCCGCGGCCGCACCACCGCCACCAGGTCGTCGAGAATCCGGTTGGTCACACTCTCGTAGAAAATCCCCTCGTTGCGGTATTGTTGCAGGTACAGCTTCAGACTCTTCAACTCAACGCACCGTTGGTCGGGCGTGTAAATGAGGGTAAGCGTGCCGAAGTCGGGCTGGCCCGTCTTGGGGCAAACCGACGTGAACTCCGGGCAGACAATCTCGATAGTGTAATCTCTCTCCGGGTACTGGTTCTCGAACGTTTCGAGCAGATCGCAAAACTCGCCGGTCATTGGGGACCTCCTTCCATTTGCCCTGATATTGTGGCATCATAAGGGTCTTCGGAAAAGGGGCCCGAGGCAATTGGCCGTGTACTTCAAGACGGAGGGTACTTCGATGCAGCGCGAGACTTACGGGAAACGGGTCGGCGGCCTGCTGGTGGGCGTCGTTTTAACAGCAACGTGGGCACATGCGGCCGACCGGCTTTCGCCACTCGACTTGCGGCAGATAAAGGTCGGCGGAGAAATCGGACGGCGAATCGACATCACCGTAAACAACAACCTCATGGTGCTCGATGCCGACGGAGAGTTTCTGAAGCCGTGCAAGCAGCGGAACCAAAAAACCGGATACGTGGGGCTGGGAAAACTCATCGACAGCCTCGTCCGCTTTGCCGCCTACACGGGCGACCGGCGAGTTCTGGATCGAAAAAGGCACGTCGTCGCCGAGACTATCAAAACACAGGAACCCGACGGTTACATCGGCCTGTTCACGCCCGACGCGCGAATGTGGAAACTGTGGGACGTGTCCGAGATGGTCTACATCGTCTACGGACTGGCCAGCGACCACAAGTACTTCGGCGAGAAGCCGTCGCTGGAGGCGGCCCGCAAACTGGCCGACTATGTGATCGCCCGCTGGTCGGCCGAGCCCAAACGGGGCGTCGGCGAGGAGTCCATCAACACGCACATGTCGGTGACGGGCTTGGAACGGGCCATGCTCCTGCTGCACGAAGAGACGGGCGACCGGCGATACGTCGACTTCTGCGTCAAGCACCGCCGCCTGCCCGAGTGGAACCTGCCGATCGTCCACGGCCGATGGGGGAAGGTCGAAGGGCACGCCTACGCCTACTTCGCACACTGCTCGGCGCAACTCTGGCTCAACCGCCTTCAGGCCGACGAGAAGCTGCTCGGGCAGACCCGCCGTACCATGCAGTTTCTCACCAAGCACGACGGGCTGACCATCACCGGGGCAACCGGCTACCACGAGTGCTGGCACGACACGCAGGACGGGCAGATTCATCTGGGCGAAACGTGCGCTACCGCCTACATGCTTCGCGTGCTGAATGACATGATTCGGCTCGAGGGCCACTCGCGATCCGGCGATATAATGGAGCGGGCGATCTACAACTCGTTGTTTGCCGCCCAATCGCCCGACGGACGAAAGATTCGCTACTACACGCCATTCGACGGCCCTCGGGTTTACTACCCCAAAGACAGCTATTGCTGTCCGAACAACTACCGCCGCATTGTGGCCGACCTACCCGGCATGGTGTATTACAC
>JAUWJC010000396.1 GCA_030607895.1 Pirellulales bacterium | reverse complement strand
GCTTTCCGAATTGGACAGGTGTCCCGCAAGCAGTGTCGTGATGCAAGTTCAACGCTCACGGGAAGTTCCGCAAGCAGTGGCACACTGACCGCTTTCCAGGAGTTTGCACCTAAAAGCGGAAGAGCCTCTTCATATTGTACGTGATACGAGGCCGGTTGACAAGCACAGGGTAGCATCTGACCGAGCCGGTTGCCCAATCGGGCTGCATTTCGTAAAACCGTGTTCTGAGACATTGGGAATACGTAGGGAATTCCCGAAATCACGAAATCCTATTTGGGTTGAACCAACCATGTCGGAAATAAGTTCGCCGCAAGTCGGCGTTGTGATGGGTAGCGACAGCGATTGGCCGAAGATCAAGGCGGTTGCGGCTGCTCTGGAGGAATTTTCCGTACCGTACGAGGTGCGGGTGATGAGCGCCCACCGGACCCCTGAAATCGTCCGCCAATACGCCACCATGGCCGCCGCCCGAGGGCTGAAGGTGATAATCGCGGCGGCCGGCGGTGCGGCCCACCTGGCTGGAGTGGTCGCGTCGCATACCACACTGCCGGTAATCGGCATTCCCGTGCCAACCAACCTCCAGGGTGGGTTGGATTCGCTCCTGTCGATTGTCCAGATGCCCGGCGACGTACCGGTGGCTACCGTGGGCGTGGGCATGGGCGGACCGCGAAACGCCGGCCTTTTGGCCATTCAGATCATGGCCCTTGCCGCCGATAACCTCCAGGAGAAGCTGGTCGCCTTCAAGCAGAAATTGACCGACAAAGTCGCCGCAAAAGACGAGGCCCTGCAATCGACCATCCGCGGCAAGACCGCATGAAAAACATCGAAACGCTACACTGGGTCGGCAAACAAGACGGTTGTCTGCGGATGATCGACCAGACGCGGCTGCCACTGGAGTTCGTCGAGATCGAGTGCCGCGACGTGGAGGCGGTTTGGGAGGCCGTAAAGATGCTTCGGGTTCGCGGCGCCCCGGCCATCGGCATCGCGGCGGCCTACGGAGTGTGTGTCGGCCTGCAAACAGTTTCCAACTGCCAAGACGAGGCGGACTTCTTCGGCCGGCTGGACGAAGTGACCGACTACCTGGCCACCAGCCGACCCACGGCAGTCAACCTGTTCTGGGCACTTGAGCGGATGAAGGAAACGGCCGGGCAATTCCGCGGCAAGAAATCTCCGGCGGAAATCGCCGCCATTCTGCTCGCCGAAGCCAAGGCGATACACCAGGAAGATCGCCGGATCTGCCGAGCCATGGGACGCCACGGGGCAAAGTTGCTTGCGGACGGCTCGGGTGTGCTTACCCATTGCAACACCGGCGGGCTGGCAACGGCCGACTACGGCACCGCGCTGGCCGTGATATTCGCGGCGGCCGAGTCGGGCAAGCGGCTGAGAGTCTACGCCGACGAGACCCGACCGCTACTGCAAGGCGCCCGGCTGACCACCTGGGAACTCATGCAGCGGGGGATAGACGTTACGCTGATTTGCGATTCGATGGCTGCGTGGGTAATGCGGGAAGGCCGGGTGCAGGCGGTGATAACCGGGGCCGATCGGATCGCGGCCAACGGCGACGCGGCCAACAAGATCGGCACCTACGGCCTGGCCCTATCGGCCGCCGCACACGATATCCCCTTCTACGTGGCCGCACCGGCCAGCACTTTTGACCTGTCGCTTGCCGACGGTGGGGCAATACCCATCGAACAGCGTGATCCGGCCGAGGTCACCCACGGTTTCGGCCGCCAGACCGCCCCCGACGGCGTTGAAGTGTATAACCCGGCTTTCGACGTCACACCCGCCCGACTCATCCACACGCTCATCTCGGAGCACGGCCTCATTCGGCCGGTAACGCGGGAGAAGATTGCCGAGACTATTGCCCCAACGCCCGCCGCGTGACTTCCCATTCCTCTTGAAGCGCCAATTCCCGCATGCGCTCGGCGGTGGGAACGCCGTCTGAATCCCAGCCCATCAACTGGTAATACTCATCCAGCATTTGAGCCAGCGGGACCTTGTTGCCTTTGCTGGGGCCGGTTGGCATGGCTTCTTCGAGCAAGCGTTTTGGCAGGGTATCGTCTTTGCGTGTCAGTCCTTCGCGGATGTTGAAGAGGCGTTCGATGTTGGTTACCCGTTCTGCAATCAGAAGGGCTTCCTTTTCATCGAGCACCACGCCGGTGACGGCACGGTACAGGCCCAGCAGCGCTTCCGGCCCCAGCACGAAACGCATTGACGAGCACATTGCCAGGGAGTCCACAATGGTCATGATCAGTTGCGTATCTTTGACCATTTGTGCCTTGCCGTCGGGAATCAGGCGTCTGTTGGGATCGCCGGCCATTTCCAGGCCCATGGTTGGGGCGATCATGTGGTGTCCGCCTTTGGGAGAGATAGCGTAAGAGAGGCCCATTCCCACCACGCCGCGCGGTTCGTAGGTAGCCAGTTCCTGCCCCTTGGTTTGCATGGCCAGGTCGGGCACGCCGAATTGCTCGGCGGCCCGTCGCGAGCCTTCGCCCAGAATCCGGCCCAATCCGGTGCGGTCGGCAATCTGTTGGGCGATACCGATCAGCGCCTCGCCGTTGCCGAAACGCAGGTCGAGACCGGCGGTATCCGCCGGGCCGATGATGCCCTGCTCGTAAGCTTCCATCGCAAAGGAAATGACCGCCCCGGCCGACATCGTGTCGAAACCGTAGGCATCGCAGATGGCCGTGGCGGCGACGATCGCTTCGGGAGCGCCTATGCCGCAGTTGGCGCCCAAAAGACCGATGGTCTCGAACTCGGCCCCTTCGATTTTCTTTCCGGCAAACGGTCCCCGGGTAACGGGCGAGATCTTTCCGCAAGCTACCGGGCAGGCGTAGCAGGAGTTGTCGCCGATGAACACTTTGTCTTTGAGTTCGGGACCGGTAAGCCGGTTCGCCTCCTCGAAGTAGCCGGTGGTGAAGTTGCGCGTGGCCCAGAAGCCGAATTTATTGGTTCCCTCGACCATTTCCGCCGTGCCGAACTGGCGTCGCAAGCGTGCTTTGGGGTGTTCGGCAAGTTGGGCATAAATCTCCTCGGCAATCTGTCCCAAGGCCGCCGGGTCGGCAACCTTCACGCTGCCCGTCCCACGCACGGCAATGGCCTTGAGGTTTTTCGACCCCATCACGGCTCCACCGCCGCCTCGACCGAATTCGCGGTGGTAATCGGCCTGGATGCAGGCGAAACGGACCAGCTTCTCGCCCGCCGGGCCGATGCAAGCCACACGAATCTCCGCGTCGCCCAGTTCTTTTCGGATGGCGTCTTCGGTATCGTGGGTTTGTTTTCCCCAAAGGCGGTCGGCGTTACGCAGAGTGGCCGTTTGGTTATCGATCCAAAGGTAGACGGGCTTGTCCGATTTGCCTTCCACCACAATGCCGTCGAAACCGGCGAATTTCAGCTCCGCGGCCAGATGCCCGCCACACAGGGAGAAGGAATACGTTTCGGACAGGGGAGAACGGAACGAGACGGTAATTTTGTTTGCTCCGGGAGCCATTGTGCCCACCGGTGGGCCGGTGAGGAAGATCAACTTGTTGTCGGGCCCCAGCGGATCGGTGTGCGGCGCCAGTTCGTGGAAGAGCATATAGGCCCCCACGCCGCGAGCGCCTAGGAAACGCTCGAACAAATCGCGCGGCGTTGGAACCCGTTCCACCTCGCCCTTGGTCAAATCGACCCTAAGCATGTTGCCGGCCAGGCCGCCGATAATCTTGCTCATTGCGCACCTCCGTCTTCCGTTAGCAGGCGGAGGGCGTGGTGCTGGCGGGAACTCCGGAGCCGAAAAAGGGACCAGGTTTAATTTGTGCGAAGCACCCTCCGGGCCGTTCCGGCAAATTAAACCTGGTCCCTTTTTCGGCCCGAATGGCATGTACTGAAGCGCGCCTTCAGGGCAGTGCTTCACGCACTGCGGATCGCCGTCGCACAGATCGCAAAGCAACGGTACGTCCGCATCGGCATCCATCTTGATGCAGCCGCGCACGCAACTGTCAACGCACATCCGGCAGGCAATACATTCACTCGCATCCAGGAGCAGGCCGAAAGTGGTCTCATCCCGGCTGATGCACTGCGTGGGGCAAGCGTCAATACACGGCGCTTTGACGCACTGCGAACAGGCTACCGGCACATTGATTTGGCGGTCGTGAATTCGGTGAATGGCCAGTCTGGCTTTGGCCGGATTCATTTCGCCATGATGGGCTTGCGCGCACCACTGCTCGCAGATGCGGCAGCCCGTGCATTTGTCTGAATAAACTACAAGAACCCTGTGTTTCATGTCCTTCTATTTCTTCTTCTGTAACTGTTCACGGGTCATTTCGCGGTTGTAGCGGCAGCAATTTAGACAGTTACCAATCAACTCTTGCGCGAAATGGCAAGAACTTTTCAGGCGAAGTGCATTTCGCCTCGTAACTGCACTTTCTGAAAACTGTTTCAGGTTAGGCGGCGAACGTCATGAGGCTTTTGGCCAGGTCGATGATTTTTCGTGGGAGCAACCACGCGTGGGTAATCGTCGATAATTGGTGCTGGAGAATCTGT
>JAUWJC010000489.1 GCA_030607895.1 Pirellulales bacterium | reverse complement strand
GGCAATCGCCCTGGGGGCGGCGCATTACGAGGAGCGGCTGCGTGCGGTCCGGCCGGATCAGCCCAGCGTGGGCCGGCTGGAAGACCGGCTCGAGGCCGTCCGAAATAGAACCGCTCCACGCCGGGAGGAAATCCGTCCCGATGTGTCCAGTAAACTGGAAAAGCAAATCACACGGGGCGAGATCCCCGCCCCGCCCGCGTCGCTACAAACCAGGATCAAACAGCGTGAGCAACAGAAGGTCATGCTGGAAAAGGAACTGGCGTTGGCAACTTCGATGCTCGACGAGCGAGCCTCGAAAAAGCAAACACCACGGGCCCGTGAGAAAGAACAAGCAGCCGGCCGAACAAGGATCGGACGGCCGAAAGCGGACGCGACCGAAGTGGACAGTGAACTCGGGCACCTGCAGGCAGAGTTGGCCGCACTGGAGCAGATTGCCCGTTGGAATAAGAACGAGACCCCTTCACTCAGCAGCAACGCGGACGACCGGTACCTTCAGGTCGTGCTGGCCGGTCTGGCCGCACTGCTGGCAACCGCCGCTCTCGTACTCCAGTGGACGAGAAGTTAGCGGTCCGTCAAGTCTTCCGCCATGTTTAGCCCCGACGGCTACGTCGAGAGCGCCCCTGACGTGGCCGTCGGGGCTAAACGAATTGGTTGCGGGCCCAGGCCGCGTTGGGGCTGAGTTACAGCGAGAACCTACCGATGAAACCACTTGCCGCACAAGAGATAACCGGCAGTTGGGCAACGTTGCTGTTGCCGATCCGCCCGGACGATAGCATCGACTACGGCCGGCTGGCCGCGGAACTGGACGTGCTTGTCGAGTGCCGTCCTGGCGGTGTCTACTCCAACGGCACGACGGGCGAGTTCTACACGCAAAGCGAGGAGGAGTTCGACCGCATCAACACGATGCTGGCCGAGCGCTGCCAGGCGGCGGGCATACCGTTCCAGATCGGCGCAAGCCACATGAGTCCGCAGCTTTCGCTGGATCGGATCCGCCGCGCGGCCCAACTCAAGCCCGGCGCAATCCAGGTGATCCTCTCCGACTGGGTGCCCGTATCCAACGACGAAGCGATCGCCTGCCTCGATCGATTTGCCGAGGCGGCCGAACCGGTGGGACTGGTGCTGTATAACCCGTCGCACGCCAAGCGGGTCCTCCAGCCGGCCGATTATGCCCGACTGGTCGAAGCGGTGCCCCAACTGGTTGGCGTGAAGTTGCTTGCCGGCGACGAAGCCTGGTATGCCCGGATGCGCAAGCTCCGCGACCGGCTTTCGATTTTCGTGCCGGGTCACCTGCTGGCAACGGGCGTGACGCGCGGCGCGGCCGGATCGTACTCGAACGTAGCCTGCCTGCATCCGCTGGGCGCCCAGCGCTGGTACGAACTGATGCAAACCGATATCGACGCGGCGCTGGAGATCGAGCGGCGTCTGATCCGGTTCATAAACGAGCGGATTCTCCCCTTCCGAAGCGAGCACGGCTACGCCGATCCCGCGCTGGACAAGCTGCTGGGGGCGATCGGCAATTGGGCCAACGCCGGCACCCGGCTGCGATGGCCCTATCGCTGGGTACCACCCGAAGCAGCCGAACCGCTACGGACAATCGCCCGACAAATGCTCCCCGAACTGTTTCCCGATTCGCCGCCACAACCTGACCACTGACCACTGACCACTGGCTACTGACCGCTTTTCTCCGTGGTCACGCTGCCCGCCACCAGCGGCGCCAACTCGGCCAGCTTGACCTGCGACTCGATCGAGGTGGGAATTCGCCAGATAATCAGCACGAGCAAATCGCCCTCCTGCCGGACATAGAATTCCAGCACGCCGGGCACCGTGGCGTATCGCTGCTGCTTGTTCCGGTCGATCGAGTAGAATTCCTGGTTGCCGGTGGCGCGGACTTTCTGCCAAACGACTTTATGTCCGTCGAAGGTCGGGCACTGGACGTCTTCCCACTCGGTGACGGCGCCGGGAAACGCCTTTTCGAGAGACTGGTACAGCTTGCCGCCGCGATGCATCTTGGCCGTGCCGGTCGCCTTTAATGTGCTTGCCGTGCGCTGGGCGGTGAACCGCGTTTTCTCGGCTTTGGCCACGTCCACGACGGCAAAATAGAGGTAGTACGACGTTTCATTGCCGTCCGAATCGGCAATAATCGCTTCGTAGGCGATCTTCAACCCGCCGAGCAGATCCACCTTCGGGGGTTTCGTGCGGCGCGGATCGACCGGGCTGCCGTCAATAATCGATCCTTCTTTCAGCGACTGCTTGAAGACCTTGGGCACCCGGACGAAGATTGGCGTGCCTTCCAGCGGCGACGGGTCGTACAACTGCTGAAAGACCGATCCTTTTTCAAGCCCGGCCACCTGTTTTTGGAGGCGTTTTTCGTACTCGCCCGTCCCGCAGCCCTGGCAGATACATACGGCCAATACAACAATCGCCGTCAAACACCGATCCACATGATGCGATCTCATCGCGTGAACCAATCTTCCTCGGCGCGGCGGGTTCTTGATGTCTGCTGTGTTTGGGTGAACTGAAACCCGCTCTCGTCAACATCCGACCACTCGGCACCCGCGGGAATCGGCACGTTCGGCTCTTTCGATCCGCAACCGGTCATCAGCAGACAGCTTGCGATACTCAGCAGCCATAAGACGGCAATTCGTACAGGCTGATACGTTGAGCCAACGAATTGCGAACGATGAAACCTCGACGACTTCCTCATCATTACCCTTCTCCTCCGAATTGCTTGGGGGTGCGTTCGATTTCACCTCCAGAAAAGACCCCATCAATATATCCGGATATTGCCAACCAGCACAACCCCCCCGGCTGTCGCACCCCATCGCATACCCCGCCAGTGGTTTGCCGGCTATTGTTTCGGTACGTCCCATTGGAGTTCGATGGCGCTTTGGCCCGGCACGACGTTCAGTTCCAGGCCGCTGGTCATGGGCGACTGAAACTCCTGGGGTACATAGCTTTTGGCGGCCTGCGGGTTGTCCATGGCGGGTTCCACTTCCCAACATTCCACGCCCACCTTGTATTGGCCGGGTATCAGCCCGTCGTCCTCGGCGAACGTGGTCACTTTGAAGTTCCCCCGGGTATCGAAGCGAGCTCTTCCGGGCCGGCCGGGGAGGCCTTCGGCCGTTTTGACCGAGGCGAAGTAAAGCATTCCCGGCTTCGGCCACTCGCCGCCGCCGAAGGTGATTTTACCACGGACTTGAACGGTTTCCGGCCCGTCCGAGCCGCACCCGACCGCAAGCAGGCAAGCAAACGCCCCCAGCAGGCAGACGAGCCCAGGCCAACTGCCACGAGTTGCCGGGAGTCGAAGTCGTTTGTCGTTCATCGCTTATCCTTCCTTAACCTTTCTGGTTTCTGTTGAAGTAGTGGGATGACGCAAGGGGTCGGGAGTGGGGTGTTGAAAATGTGGGGTTATGCGGAATTCATTATGATCCGGGTTTTGTGCCGCCCTTTCCGGCCCACCGGGCCGCGCTATCACAGCCCAGGGCGCAGCCCTGGGTACGCGGCCCAGACCACATTGGAAGCCCCAACGGGGCGCGCTAACCGCTTTAGCGCGGCCCGTTGGGCCTTCCAGGTTG
>JAUWJC010000092.1 GCA_030607895.1 Pirellulales bacterium | reverse complement strand
CGACGGGGGGGCTGGGGTTTTTTTTTTGTGTGGGTGGGGTGGGTTTCCTCCACACCGGGTGTATCACCTTAACCTACGGGGTGTCTGTTATTTCCCCCCACCCTGCAATCTCCCGTGCCGCGAACCGTGCCATGACATTATTAACGGCCCAAATGCACGCATCCGTTTGTTACATTGCGGCGTGGGGCGGAGTTCGACGCATTCGAGAAACTCTTGACCCAATCCCGGTCGCTGATCGTTGTACCAATGAACCGCGTGTTCCAAATCGAGCTCGGCTTCGGGCTCAATTATGAGCGGATATGCCATCACTCACCAACAAGTCGTTTCTTGACGTCTTCCCATGGTTTGCCGCGGTTGGGTGATGCCTCGTGCGCCGCTATCCGGCGGTCAAGCTCCGCCTTTTGAGCATCCGTCAACTCAAACGCCCTCTCGTCTTCAGCGATGCTGTCCCAGATTTGTTCGACAAGGTGAACGCGTTCAGAAATCGGAAGGCCTCTAATTTCCGGGGGTAGAAATGACTGAGCCATGAATGTACTCCATCGCCGAGAGGAAAAAGTCGCACCAAGCCACACACCTATTATTGTAGTACGCACATGAAAGGTCGTAAATGGGTCGAAAAAGAACTGCGTCCCCTTTTTCTTTCAACGCGCTTGCCGGTGAGCAGTTTTTCCCAGGTCATGTTCATCTCCTACAACGAAGAGTTTGTCTCTGTCGAGTACACTGAGGAGAAAGTGGTTCTTGGCCGCCAGTTTTTCGACGAATTCCTCGGGAGTATAGATGCTTGCGTTTACCGGTCGGCCAAATCGCTCTTCGGCCGCTTCCAAGGCCGGGCTGAGTTCCATAAGTCCCACGGATCCGATCGCGATCAGGTCAACGTCGCTGGCGGCGCCTTCCGTTGACGTTGCTACGGAGCCGTGGACGAACGCCACCTTGATCCGGGGCTCAAACGGTGCGAGAACCTCCCGCAGCACGTCCACCAAGCCGACCGTCTTGGCAATGATGCCCTGAAGCTCGGCCAAGAAAGGGCAATCGGTGTCTGCCTGAAAATAGACTCGGTTGCCATCTTTGCGGCGGCGGAGAATGCCCGCCTCAACCAGCGACGCCAAAGGCTCTTGCAGGCTTGAGGGCCGTCGGCCCAAGCGCTTGGCCAGATCGCTCATGTACCACCAACGGTCCGGCTGGAGCACGAGCACCGCCAGGAGCCCCTGGTTTGTCTTGGACATCAGTGAATCGAGGGGGCTTGTCTTACGCATATGTCGTAAGTGTATACGGTAAATCCGTAAGAGTCAAGCCGACTGGTGGAGATATCGACCAATTAGTAGCCGGTATCCGAGAGCGGGAGGCGAGATCAGGTCACAAGGTCGTGTCGGTGCCTGTTGGTGGTTCCCAAATAACAAAGGCTGCCGGAGCCGCCGACCACGCGGTTCCGGATGGCAAACCTTTTCCGGCGGCCCGGTGATTCGGCTCGGGCGTTTCCACGAAGAGGTGATCGTGGTTGGTCATCAGCACGACCGCATGCACGCGCCAGCCGTGGATCTCGACGGTGCAGCGCAGCCAGTCGAGGCGTTTTCGGCGGTCGGCGTCGTCGCGGACAATCGCCCGCCGCTCGTTGCCGCGGGAAATCACATGATACAACGCACCGGGGAATTCAATTCGCAAGGGCCGAGCCATGCCACCATCCTACCCGCCCAGCCGCCAAACCGCAATCCCTTAATACCTACTACCGGCCTGACCCCCCAGGGATCTATCGGGCCCTTGACTTCTCCGAAACACTTGTTCAAAATGAAGCGTACTGGTGGTGCAGCGGAACAGCCCGGGGCCCCGCCGATGAGGAAATCCAGACCGATCGAGATTCGGGTACTTGACTCCGTCTCGGGTTTATGGCGATACTAAGAACAATCGCTTACGGGTAACACTTCGCTTCGCACGGCCGGAGGCCCATCAGCGGTTGCGTGAACGGTTACAAAAAGGGGAACTGATGAAACCAACTCTGCTGCTTCGAGTTGCTCTGCCAGCGGTGGCCTGGGAGGCTATGATGTTGCTTACGACCGTTTCGCTGGTAGCCCTCCTCTCCACCACCGCCGGCGCGGAGACGCTCAAGAACGTGCAGTTGGTCGACAGTGGCAGCACGAGCGGCCGCCGCTGGATGGACGTCGCCGATAATCTTTACGGGGAAAGCTATCAAGGCAGCTACAACTACACTCAGGCGACCGTCAGCATCGACTATTTCACCGACGCGGTCACGCTGCATGGAACCCTTACGGCAACCAACCTCAAGCCGAATTTTGCCTATCAACTGAAGCTCATCGGAAGCCCGAGCGATCCGGACGGCAATGAGCAGATTGGTCTTACCGGCAGATGGTGGCAAACGAAGTGGATAGATGGCACCGGCTGGACGAATGGGCAGAACCTCAATAATAAGGGTGACGGTTCTTCCCCAAACCCGAACGATCTGGTGTACTTCCAGCAGCGCGATATCCCCGATCCGACCAGTCCCACCGGCAAGAAGTACTCTTACGACGCCTACCTCGTGTTCGATTACTTCGTGACAGACGAGAACGGCGACGCCGCGTTCGAGTTCGAAGCAGACGACAGCTACCACGTCCTCTGGAAGACCTTGCAACGGACGCCGGTTGCGGGCGATGGACCGATCATCAACAAGACGTTTGCCGTAACATTGCCGGATCCCGTCGGAGCGTACGATACGTCTTATCCCGAAACCACGGTTGGAGTCTACGGCGAATGGGAGCGACTTCCGCCCGGGGAAATCCTCTTGCCTTTCGGCGATTACGCGGCTTCCTTCAACCTCACCGAGGAGTCCTTCCACGGCAGCGACTTGGCGGCCGGGTCCTGGGCTTCCGCAATGAGTGCGATGGTCACCTTTACCATCGTGCCCGAACCTGCCTCTTCTGCCCTGCTCATCTCCGGAGCGCTCCTCATGCTCCTCATGCTCGTCTGCACGGTCTTTGGCCGGAAGAGGGGACTTTGGGGTCAGGCCGGTATTAGGTACTAAGGAAAGCGGGGTCAGGCTTTCACTTTACACTTTGGACAGACGGCAGCCATGCTGTCGTCCGCTTGGCCACCGAATTGCTGATCCATGACGGATACGGCGTCATGCCACTTGCCAAATGGCCTAAAAATTAGGGTTGAAATTCGGCCGCGATTTGGTACAGTTGTATACTGCGTAGTTGTACCGTGCGGCTTTGTGCCGCCGTTCGATCTTTGACAACCGAAACGCATGGCGCGGCCTTCGACCGCAACCTAAGTGGGTTGACGGACAGGATTAACAAGATTGACAAGATAAGCTCTCGAAATTGGTTCCTATCCTGTCAATCCTGTTAATCCTGTCCAAAACCTTGTAAGCCAAAAAGCTTTCATGGGCTTGTAGTCCAGAGGGCCCTTTGGGCCTGATATCACCGCGCGACCCGTAACAAAAACCGGAACCATTTTGGGGTGGATTTCAGCATGTCAACCCCACATTTTCAACTACCCATGACAGTCGCCTTTTGCCGGCCGTATCTCGGAGGGGGTTGCGTGTCTCAAGTTGTGTGAAGGCAAGGGCTTTCGGCCATCGTTTTACCCATTTTGACGGGCAAATCGCTGTCCAATAATTAGAAGCCCTTGTTCCGCAACGACTTGCGACGCGAGATCGGCCTGAAAACGGCCCAATCCGCTGGCCCATTTCGGTACGTGCCGGGACGCGAGGTGTAGTCGCAACTCTTCATGCGGCAATATATTGTGTCCACCCCGTGGCGAACACGGGAAAAGTTGTTCGGCTGAAGGTGTTGCCCAAATGAAAAGCAATTCGGCTCTTCCGTTCTTGGGTACAAGAGCGAGCCGCCGGGTTTATCTCGGCGCTGCACTGGCGCGGGGATGAACCCCGCGGCTCGCCGGTTACTGACAAAACCACGACTGACCGGCATGCCAACCACCTATCGCTTCAACATCGCCGGCCGTTCGGCGACGGTGAGCTTGATTTCGAGTTGCTTGCCGTCGCGTAGCAGCGTTACGGTGGCTTCCGAGCCGATTTTGGTTCGGGCCACCGCCAGGCTTAGATCGGTCGGATCGTCGATTTCCTTGCCGTTGAGCTTGACGACCACATCGCCCGGCTCGATGCCGGCGCGTGCGGCGGGCGAATCGGAAACCACGCCGCTCACAAGCGCTCCGCGGGGTTTGTCCAGTCCGAGCCGTCGGGCCAACGGCTCGTCGAGTTCTTGCATTGCAACGCCCAGCCAGCCGCGGGCGACCTTACCGGTGGTTTTGAGCCGCTCGTACACATCGCGTGCCAGCCGGCTGGGGATGGCGAAGCTGATTCCCTGGTACGCCCGGCCTACGATGGCCGTGTTGATTCCCACCACTTGGCCCTTCATGTTCACCAGCGGTCCGCCGCTGTTGCCCGGATTCACGGCGGCGTCGGTTTGCAGGAAATCCTGATAGTCGAGGTTGTCGACCACCCGGCGGCGTCCCTTGGCACTGACGATGCCTGCCGTTACCGTCCGATCCAACCCGAACGGATTTCCCACCGCCAGGACGGGATCGCCCACTTCCAGTTGGTCGCTATTGCCCCAGGGCGCGGCGGTCAGTCCTTCGGCTTCGATTTTGAGCACGGCCACGTCGCTGAGCGGATCGGCGCCGATTATCTTCACGTCGTGGATCTCGCGGCCATCGCTAAGCGAGACGGTTACCTTTGTCGCCCGATTGAGAACGTGAAAGTTCGTGATGATGTATCCCGCCTTGTCGACGATTACGCCCGAGCCTTCACCCCGAGCGCGGATGTGCGGCTGGCGGAAGAGGTGCGAATACTCGTCGCGTTGCCGTCCGCCGCCGAGCAGGTTCTCCGTCTCGACGCCCACCACGCAAGGCGCGATGCTCTTGGCGACCAGGCGATAGACACCCACGCCGTCGGGGAGTTGGTCGAGTCGCTCTCGGGCCACTTCGGCGCCGGCCCGTTGTCGGCCCCGGGTTATGGCGAACTGCACCTGCTCGGCCAGATATGGCAGGACCAGCAATCCCAAGAGCACCAGAAGGAGCCAGAACATGCCCGACATGCGTCGCGGAGCGGGCTCGGGGGGCTCGGAAAGCGGTAGGGTTGGACGTTCGGCGTTATCGTTCATCGACATGGTTGGTTGTTAGTTGTCAGTTGTAGGCTGCGAAGCCGCAAGCGGCCGACTTCCGACCTCCGACTTCATTCTTATTCTACCTGACCGGCCCGAATCGTGACAGGAGCCGGTTGCCGGCGGATGGTGTTTGGCGGTATGCTTACCGGTATGCTCTTCTCGCAGCGGATATCCACCAAGGAGTTGGCCGGGTTGTGCCGGCGATTGGCCACGTCGCTGGAGGCCGGCATCGACGTGCGGACTGTCTGGGCGCGCGAGGCCCAGCGTCCGGTCGGGCGCGCCGCCCGCTTGCATTTGGAGACCGTGGGCCGGGCAGTTGCCGAGGGGGAGAGCATCGCCGACGCGCTGGCCGCGACCGGTGACTTCTTCCCGCAACTGCTTCGCGAACTGGCCGAGGTGGGCGAACAGACCGGGCATCTTGGCGAGATCTTTGCCCAACTGGCCGACCATTACCAAAACCGGCTCAAGCTGCGACGGAGCTTCTTGGCCTCCATCGCATGGCCCGTCGCCCAATTGGCCCTGGCGGTGTGCGTTATCGGATTCTTGATCTGGATCATGGGCCTGATTGGGGAAATCACCGGCACGACAATCGACATTTTGGGACTGGGGTTGGTCGGCAACACGGGATTGATGATCTACGTGGTGTTTTTGGCGGCCGTTGGCGCGATTGTGTTTCTGTTCATTCGGGCGGTCAGTCGCGGGCTGGTTTGGACCCGGCCAATCCAACGGGCGGCACTGCGAGGTCCCTTCCTGGGCCCGCCGCTTCAGACCCTGGCACTGGCCCGGCTTGCCTGGACATTGCACCTCACGTTGAATGCCGGCATGGACGTTCGCCGGGCGCTGCGTTTGAGCCTGCGAAGTTCGCGAAACGCCCGGTTCTCCGACCAAATCGACCTGATCGACGCCGAAATATCCGCCGGCAACTCGAACCACGACGCTTTCTCGCGAGCCGGCTCCTACCCAACCGACTTCCTCGACTCGCTTCGCGTCGGCGAACAGACCGGCAAGCTGGTGGAATCGATGGCGCTTTTGGCGCGTCAGTACGGCGACCGGGCCCAGGCGGCACTGGCCACGCTTACCATGCTGGGGGGGCTTGCCGTCTGGTGTGTAATCGGGCTGATGATCATCGCGGTGATCTTCCGGCTGTTCGCGTTCTATCTCGGCACGATCAACGACGCGCTGGACATGACCGTCTAGCCGAAAAAGGGACCAGGTTTAATTTGTGCGAAGCACCCTCCGGGCCGTTCCGGCAAATTAAACCTGGTCCCTTTTTCGGCCCCCTCCCGTGACATTGGGACCGTTTGCGCCGATTTGACAAGTCCTACCGCCAAGGTAAGCTTTAGAATGGGGATTGCGACGAATGGCTTTCCACTTTGGGAAGGGGCAGAATCATGGTATGCATCGCCAGGTTCTTGCGAGATGAAGAGGCCGTTTCGTCGCACGAATATGCCGTGATCCTGGCGCTGATCGTTTTGGCGCTGATGGGAACTGTTCACGCGATGGGCACTCGGCACGGCGGTCTTTGGGCCGACATCATGGCCTACCTGAGAGCGGCCGGCTTCCTGAAATAGCCGGCAGTCAGCTATCAGCGGTCAGCTATCAGCTTTCAGCAGTCAGCTATCAGCCCGAAACCCAGCAAAAAGCGCTGTTTTTAGCGGCTGAAAGCTGATAGCTGACCGCCAAGGTTCAAATGTTGCAGTTTTTTTCAAACGAGCCATAATACAGCAAGCCGACCAGGGTCTTGGCATCTTTGATCAGCCCTTGGCGAATCATATCGAGTGTTTCCGGCCAGGTTTTCAAGATCGGGCGGATTTTTTCTCCCGGCTCCAACGCCGTGGCCCCGGGTTCCAGGCCGTTTGCGGCGTACAGGTGCATCCGCTCGTCGAGAATGCCCGGTGAAGAGTAGAAGACGGCCAACTGCCGGATGCTCCGGGCGCGATAGCCGGTCTCTTCGGCCAGTTCGCGTCGGGCCGTCTGGAGCGGGTCCTCGCCCGGCTCAAGGGTGCCCGCCGGTAGCTCGATTAGCGTTTCATCCACCGCGATGCGGTAGTTCTCGATCAGGCAGATACGCTCGTCGTCCAAGATGGGCAGAATAACGGCGGCCCCCGGATGACGGATGATGTCCCGCGGACGCCGACCGCCGCCGTCGGTACGTTGGAACCGGCGCACCACACTGAATAGTCTCCCTTCAAACAGCGTATCCGATTCCGGTTCCCGCATTTGCGATCGTCTCTATTGCATTTCGCGAGTGTGTAGGGTGGGCATCGCCCACCGAACGCAATCGGTTGTGGTGGGCGATGCCCACCCTACTATTGCATTTCGCGAGTTTGCTCTTTTGCCATTTCGCGCAGCCTGTAGCGTTTGATTTTTCCGGTCGCCGTTTTGGGTAGGGCGTGGAGGAATACTACCGACCGTGGATATTTATGCGGCGCGGTGTTGTTTTTGACGAAATTCTGGAGTTCGCGTGCCAGTTCGGGCGAGGGATCGGAGCCGTCTTTCAGCACGACGTAGGCGCGGGGCTTAAGCAGGCCGTCGTCATCGGCCACGCCCACCACGCCGCTTTCCAGCACGGCCGGGTGCCCCTGCAAGATGCCTTCCACGTCGCTCGGCCAAACCGCCTGCCCGCTGACCTTTATCATGTCGTCGGTCCGGCCTGCGTACCAGTAGTATCCGTCTTCGTCCACCATGAACTTATCGTGCGTGTTGATCCATTCTCCACAGAAGGTCTGCTTGGTCTGCTCGTGTTTGTTCCAGTACCCAGTGGCGATACTCTCGCCCTTGATCATCAGTGTGCCCACCTGCCTGGGGGGGAGCTCGTTTTCTTCTTCGTCGACGATCCTGGCTTCGTATCCCGGGACGACCTGCCCGGTGCTGCCGGCCTTCGCCTTGCCCGGCCGGTTGGAAATGAAGATGTGAAGGATTTCCGTCGAGCCGATCCCGTCGAGGATTTCCACGCCGAACCGGTCGAGCCACTCCTCGTAAAGGTGCCTCGGCAGCGGCTCGCCGGCGGAAATGCACATCCGCACCCGGCCCAGGCTGGTCCGATCGGTTTTCTCGGCCGCGTGCAGCATTGCGGCGTAGCTGGTGGGAACGCTGTAGAAGACGGTCGGCTGGTACTTGTCGATGACACCGAACACGGTGTCCGGCGTGGGCCTGTCCGGCAGAAGCACCGTGGTTCCACCTACTCTGAGCGGAAAGTAAAGCCCATTGCCCAGCCCGTAAGCGAAAAACAGCTTCGCCACCGAGAAGGAAACGTCCGATTCTTCCAAGCCGATCGTCTGGCGGGCGTACAGGTCGGCCTCGACGATCATGTCGTGGTGCAGGTGAATGGCGCCTTTAGGGAAACCGGTCGTCCCGGAACTGTACAGCCAGAAGGCCTCGTCGTCTCTGCAGGTGTCGACCGGCTGCAACTCGGCCGATGCGTTCTGCATGATGCGGGTGAGAGTCAGTTGGCCGTCTGCCCCGTTGCCCACGGTGATGACATGCTCGAGATGCTTGAGGTTGTCGCGGATTTCGGCAATCCGCTCAAGCAACGAGGAATGGACAATAAGCACCCGGGCGCGGCTGTCGTTGAGCAAATACTCGTAGTCCTTAGGCCTCAAGATAGTATTGAGCGGGACGGCCACGGCGCCGATCTTCATTGCTCCGAAGAAGGCGAAGGCCCACTCGGGCGAATCGGGCAGCAGGATTGCCACCCGTTCCTCCATGCGCACACCTAGCTCCCGAAGCGCGCCGCCCAGGCGATTGGTGCCTTCGTGGAGGTCGTTGTAGGTGACCACGTCGTCGCCGCAAAGGATAGCCGTCTCGGCGCCTCGTCCTTCGGCGATATGCGAATCGACAAAGACCGCGGCCGCATTCAACCGCTGGGGTAACTCCAATTCCAACATCCGAGCATTCTCCTCTGCAAGAGCCCAATTGCAATTCTAAGGGACCGCGAAAAAATAACTTGATCAATTGGGTGGCACGTCCCTGAGGAACGAAGGGCGTGTTGAGCCGGGCGCCCACGCCCTTCGCTGCGCTCAGGGACGTGCCACCCTCGCTCAAACTTGTAAAGGTTATTTTTTCGGTCCCTAAGCCATGCAGTCGGTCAGCAACTGGACCGTGCGGCGGATTTGCTCCTCGGTGTGATCGGCCGTAATGAAGAACCTGATCCGCGACGCTGGTTCGGGCACTGCCGGGTAGAGGATTGGGCGAGCATTGACACCTTTGGCAAGCAGGGCGGCCGAAACCTTCAAGCACCGTATCGAATCGCCCAGGATGATCGGAATGATCGGCGTGTCGCCGCTGCCTCCCGTGTTCAGCCCGCTCTGGCGAGCCAACTCCAGGAACAACCGGGCGCGATCTTGCAGCCGGATCACGCGTTGGGGCTCTTCTTGCAGCAGCCGCAGCGAGGCCAGGGTGGCCGCGGCGTTGGCGGGCGAGATTCCGGTGGCGAAGACGAACGAGGGCATGGTGTATTTCAGATACTCGATGAGTTCCTTGCGGCCGGCCAGGTAACCGCCCCCGCTAGCCAGGGCCTTGCTGACGGTACCCATCCAGATGTCGCCATCGGCCGGATCGGCGCCGAAATGCTCGCACATGCCCCGGCCGGTCGCCCCCATCGTGCCGATCGAGTGCGCCTCGTCGACGTACAGTAGGGCCTGGTGTCGCCGCTTAACCTCGATGAACCGCGGCAGGTCGGGGTAGTCGCCATCCATGCTGTAGACGCCTTCGATGGCCACGACAACGCGACGATACCTGTTGCGAATGTCGCCCAGCAGCTTGTCGAGGAACTCGACATCGTTATGCGGAAACGGCCGCCGCCGGGCCGACGACAGAAGTGTGCCCTGCACAATACTGTTGTGGCACAGTTCGTCGTACAGGATCATGTCTTTCGGGCCGAACAGATGGCCGAAAAGCGATTCGTTCGTGCCGTGCCCGCTCGAAAAGACAATGGCGGCCTCCGTGCCCATGAATCGAGCGAGTTCTTCATCCAATGCGTTGACGACCGTATTGTCGCCACCCACCAACCGGCTTGCCGACGCGCTCGTTCCAAACTGGTCAATCGCCTCCTTGGCGGCCGCCATTACCCGCGGATCGGTGGCCATGCCCACATAGTCGAAGCTCGTGTAGTTTACAACGTCGTGACCGTCGATGGTTGTCGTTGCCTGATGGACGCGTTGGTTGACGAGGAAGAACGGGTTTTCGAGCCCCATCGCCGCGGCTCCCTCCAATCGTTGTTGAAGGGCGATGCACTCGGGAAATTGCGTTACGTCGGAATACTCGGGAAGAATCTCCTTGACCTCCCGCTCCTTTCGTTCGGGCAAATGTGCCGTCGCGGCGGCCGGTCGAGCGGATGCCCCATTGGTCATGTTGGCCTTGATGCCCTCGACCAGGTCGCGGCAGGTCTCCATGTCGTACAACTCGTCCTCGGTGAATCGCATCCCGAAGGCCTCTTCCAGGCGATTCAGGACGTCCATTCGGGCGATCGAATCCAATCCCACTTCAAACAGAGAGCTGTCGAGCGAGATATTGCCATCCAGGCCACCCGGAATCGCGCTTCGCACCTGGTCGAACACAACCTGCGCAATAGCTTCAGTGGAGTCTTCACGGCCTTCTGAACCGACGGTCATCGATAATCCCTTTCTCTTTCGGCGAACGGCAAGTCCACGTCATAATTCGCCCGGTTGCGGATGTGACACAAGAATAGGGAATTATATTGGCAATGTCCACTGATCTGCACTTTCTGAAAACTGTTTCAGGTTAGGTGGCCAACGTCATGAGGCTTTTGGCTAGATCGATGATTTTTCGTGGGAGCAACCACGTGTGGGTAATCGTCGATAATTGGTGCCGGAGAATCTGTT
>JAUWJC010000435.1 GCA_030607895.1 Pirellulales bacterium | reverse complement strand
CTGTACAAGTTTGAGCGAGGGTGGCACGTCCCTGAGCGCAGCGCAGGGCGTGGGCGCCCGGCTCAACACGCCCTTCGTTCCTCAGGGACGTGCCACCCAATTGATCAAGTTATTTTTGCGCGGGCCCTTAGCCCAGAATCCGCTTCCAACGGTCCAGGTTCCACTGGACCTTTTCGGCCTGGGTCATCTTACTGAAGTCGGGTTCGTTCGGGCGTGTTCGCACCACGGTGCTTGTGCCGGTTGGGCTCGTGTCGGTTGGGCGCGTGCCCGTGCCACTGTAGGCGCTGGCGGTGTCGGCTTGCTGGAGGTCTTCTTCCAGCGGGCGGTGCGGCCGGATGTTCAGACGCTCGAGGTCGCCGTGATACGCGCGGACCGCCTCCTTGGGGTCGATCTGGTCGTCGGCAACCGCGCGAAGGTATCGGACAAAAGTCAACTGATGCTCGGCATTGTTGATCTTCCGTCCGTAAAGCGCGACCCTTGCGCCGTATTTCTTCGCCTCCCAAAGCATGTGGAACGCATCCAGCGTGGTGCCGGCCGATCCGCCGAGGATGCCGACCACGACGGACGGGTCGTAGCGGGACAGTGCCTCCATGGCGGCCGGGCCGTGGTAGGCGATTTTCAGAAACAGCGGCCGCCCCCGGCTGGTCACCCCGGCCAGCGCCCGGACGATGTTGTCGTTGATGAAGCGCGGCAGGTCCTCCGGCGCGTTTTCGCCGCTGGCGTTCGGGTCGAAGACTTCGAGGAAGTGACGGAACCCCTTGACCTCGGCCTCCAGGCGGAATGCCTTGTAGGCTTCCAGAGAGCGGTGGTCCAGGTCCACATCGTTGTTGAAAGTGATCGAATAGAGTCCTAGGTCGGCCCCCACGCCGCGCTCACCCGGCTCGCAATCCTGCTTGCCGCACATGATGTGGTCGATGGTTGCCGTGCGAAAAGGCCGCGACGGCTGCGACGAATATCGCCCCGTGCCGCCGGCCAGCCAGATGTCGGGCGTATCGTTCGCCCGGACCGCCGGCGTGACGTGGCTGTCGTCGAATAGCCGCTCCTGGATGGTGAGCACTTCGCTCGAGCTGGCGCTCATCAGCATGATGTCGACCAGCCCCTGCCGGACGATGTCGCGCATCAGTTGGCGGTACTCGTCCAGGGTGCGGAAGAGCGCTTCGTGGGCGTAATGCTCGGGGCTACGGCCCGGGGCGGCCAGGCCAAAGGCCATGTCGGCGTCCTTGGCGTCGGCCAGGATGAAATCCTTCGAGGAGCCATCCGCCAATATCCGAGCGAGTTTCTGGTCGAGTGATTTCTGCATCCGAGGTCTCCGCGGCTTGTTCGCAAACTGTCATTATGAACAATAGGTCACTGGCAGACCAGCAGGGTCCGATTTTGCGGTACTTGCGGAGAATTACGAGGAATGACGCGTGTAAGGTGGGTCGAGCGGCTGTACTCGTCACGCTCCGCGTGACGAAGCTACATCACGCGGAGCGTGATGAGTACAACCGGGAAGTTGTTCTTCGGCCGCCATTAACCGGAAACCAGCACGTCTCGCAGCAGGTCCATCGCTTCCTTGGTGCGCTGTGTGCCGACGGCGACGATGCACGTGCCGGCCTCGCGGCGGATGATGCGGATGCTGCGGAGATTGATCTGGGCGTCTTTGAAGCGGTGGGTGATTCGGGCCAACTCGCCCGGCTTGTCGTCGAGCCGGATTACGATGGCGTCCTCGCTGATTGCCTGGAAGGGCGTTTGGGCCAACGCCCGAAGCGCCTCGTCGTACCGGTCGACCGTCAGAATGGTAACGCCGGAGCCGGCCACCGTCTCGGCGGCCAGGGTTTCGATGTTCACGCCGGCGGCGGCCAAAGCCTCGGAAATCTCCGCGACCACGCCGGGACGGTCTTCGCTGATAATGATAATCTGCTTCATGGATTCGCAGTCTCTTTCGCAGGGACAATCGGGTTATTGGCAACGTCATTGGCGACGTCGTCGACCAACAGGTCGATCTGACGCCGGGTGACGTGCGGCATGGTGATGATATGGACCACGTCGTTGTGCGCGGCCAACTGCCACTTGTTGATAGTCTCGAGCGACGGCCGATCGAACACGACGGTAACCGAATTGCGGTGCCGCCAGGCCTGCCGGCCGATCTCCCGGAGACGCTCGATCGCGTAGTCGGCCGTCTCGAAGCAATGCTCCACCCGGCGGCGAAATCCGTCCAGCCCAACCGTGCGCAACGCATACCACAAGAAAAGCGGTGTGATCGCATTCCGCGAGCCGAGGATGGTTGTATCGAGCGAGCCGACGTACTCGATGCTTCGGGCGATCCGGTCGACGTTGGACCGTTTGGCCAGCGATATGCCGCAAGGCAGCGGCGAGCCGATCATCTTATGGCCGCTTATGGCGAGGCTGTCGGCGCCCCCGCTGAAATCCCACGGCTGGGGATCGTCGACAAACGGCAGAATCATTCCGCTTAAGGCCGCGTCCACGTGAATGTAATGGCGTTGGATCGCCAGGTCCTCGAATATCCGCCGGATTCCGTCCAGGTCGTCCACCGCCCCTTTCATTGTGGTGCCCGCGTTGGCGAAGATAATCGGCGGCAAGTCGCGGTGTATCCTGATCGTCTCGCGGAGGTCTTCCAGGTCGATCCGCCCGTCCGGCTGGCTCCTTATCATAATGTTGCGCACGTGCAGGCAGCGGAGAATCTTGTTTACCGAGTAGTGCGTATCCTCCGAGTAGTAGACCAGCCCGTCGGGAAACAACTCGCGGCCAAGGAAGATGCCGTACATGTTCCCCTCCGTGCCGCCGCTGGAGACGTACCCCCAAAACGAATCGGCCGGGGCGTGCGTCAACTGCCGAAATACATCGAGCACCTCTCGCTCGAAATCGTGCGTGTTGAGGTGGAAGTTGCTTGGCACATAGGGGTCGCCCACGTTGTTTACCGTGAAGCCGAGAAAGCGATACAACGGGCTGTAGTCGAACAACGAGTTGCACGGGTAGCCCAGGAATGTCGTGGCTTCATAACTAAGCTTCTCGTGCAGATTGTCCAGCCGCCGTCGGTCTTCCGACGAAAGGGGCCGTCCCGCGAGTGTTTCTTCCATAATTACCCTCCGGCAAGAAATGCAGCGATCGCCATAAATTCTAGCTTTTTGCAGATCGTATGGCCACCTTTCAGTTTGACCTTGCAAAACCGGACTGAATCGGCCATGTTGGAGGGGCAAATTGCGGCCGTAAGCCGAAAAAGGGACCAGGTTTAATTTGTGCGAAGCACCCTCCGGGCCGTTCCGGCAAATTAAACCTGGTCCCTTTTTCGGCCCTTGTTCCGAGCTGGGAGATACCAGGCATGATCGACGAGAAGCTGTTGGATATCCTTGTCTGCCCCGACAACCATACCCCGTTGAGCCTGGCCGACGGGCAACTGGTGGCCAGACTCAACGAAGCAATCGCCGCCGGGGGAGTGAAAAACAAGGCAGGCCGACCGATCGAGGAACCCGTCGAAGGCGGACTCATCCGCCAGGACAAAACCATCTTCTACCCGATCGTCGACGGTATCCCCGTCCTGTTGGTCGACGAGGCCTTAGGGATTTCTGATTTGGGATTTGGGATTTCCGCTCTCAACCCTCAACTCTCAACTCTCAGGAGGTCCCGACGGATGGCTGAGAAAACGATATTCGGGAAGATCATCGACCGGGAGATTCCGGCCAAGATCGTCTACGAGGACGATCTGTGCCTCGCATTCGAAGACATCAACCCGCAGGCACCGGTCCACCTGATCGTAATCCCCAAGAAGGCGAGCCCCACGGTGGACGACATTGCCGACGACGATGCGCCGCTGGTCGGGCACCTGTTTGTAGCCATGGGTAAGATAGCGGCCCAACTTGGTCTGACCGGGGGTTATCGGGTGGTAACCAACTGCGGCCGCGACGCCGGGCAGGAAGTCATGCATCTGCACTTCCATCTGCTGGGTGGTCGCGAGTTTGGCTGGCCACCCGGCTAGCGGTACGACGCTATACTCGACGCGGCCATAGATTGCGGGTTTGTGACGCAGGGTTTGTGACGCAGT
>JAUWJC010000440.1 GCA_030607895.1 Pirellulales bacterium | reverse complement strand
GCTTTGCGCCTTTGCCGGCGCGCGGCTGGATGTAACCAGCGAGCACCTCAGTTCGCTATCGTCCCAGACCCGAACGCTGCTTGCCGCTCTTGAACTCACCCGACCCGTCCAAATCGAAGCCTTCGTTAGACCCACCGTGCCCGAGTTGTACGTCCAGCAACCTTTGAACATGTTGGCCATGCACCGCGAGTTGCAAGCCCGGGGTGGTGGGAAAGTGACGGGGCGGGTGAACCGCACGGAGCGGTTCAGCGAGGAGGCTGCCCGGGCCGAGCAGCGATTCGGCATCACGCCGCGGCAGGTTACCACCATCGAGCGCGGCGCCTTGAGCCTGGATCATATTTTCATGGGCGTGGCGTTCACTTGCGGGTTGGAGAAGGTGATTCTGCCCTTTATCGACCGGGGTATTCCGGTGGAATACGAACTGGTCCGCTCGATATGCACCGTCAGCCAACAGAAGCGGCGAACGATCGGCATCGTGGGGACGGATGCTCCGTTGTACGGGCGTTTTAACATGCAGACGATGTCGCCGGGCGTGAACTGGCCGATCATCGAAGAGTTGGAGAAGCAATACAACGTGGTGAAGGTCGACGTCACGCAGCCGATTACCGAGAAGTACGACGTGCTGTTGGCCGTGCAGCCGTCGTCGTTGGGGCCGGAACAGATGAACAACTTCGTCGCGGCGGTCCGCAGCGGTCAGCCGACGGCCATCTTCGAGGACCCCTTCCCGGTGTTTGCCATGGGCGTGCCGGCCACCAGCGCGCCACGCCAGGCGCCCGGCGGGATGAACCCGATGATGATGATGGGCGGCCGCCAACAACAGGCGCCTCCCAAGGGCGACGTTGGTCAATTGTGGCGGCTGCTGGGTGTCGATTTCGCACCCGACCAGATCGTCTGGCAAAACTACAACCCATACCCCAAGGCCAAACACTTCCCTGAGGAGTTCGTCTTCGTCGACGAGGGCTCCGGCGCCAAGGAGCCGTTCTCCGCCGGCGATGCGGTCAGTTCCGATTTGCAGCACATGCTATTTCCCTTCCCGGGCTCGGTATCGAAGCTGAACGCCTCGGGCTTGGAATTCACGGCCCTGGTTTCGACGGGCGACACGACTGGAACCGTGCGCTTCGGCGAGATCATGCGGATGACGCCGTTCGGGCCTCGGGGCGGCTTGAACGAGATGCGGCGGCAGATTCCAACCAACGTACCCTATGTGTTGGCCGCGCATATCCGCGGCAAAATCAAGGTCGATCAGCCGATGGCCGACGACGGCGCGCCGGCCGAAAAACCCGCCCCCGCGGCCAAGGAAACCAAAGCTGAAAACGACAAAGCCGCGAAGCCCGACGCCAAAGACAAGCCGGCCGAAAAGCCAAAGGTCGACAAACCAAAGGTCGACGAGCCAAAGGTCGACGAGCCAAAGGTCGTCGAGCCAAAGGTCGAGGAACCCAAGGCCGAGGAGCCCAAAGAAGAGCCTAAGGCCGAGGGGCCGAAGGAGGTCGAAATCAACGTGGTGCTGGTCGCCGACATCGACATGCTCTCGCGAGATTTCTTCCGGCTCCGCGAGCAGGGCGAAACACCCGAGGCGGGTATCCACTTCGATTTCGATAATGTCACGTTTATCTTGAATGCACTGGACATGCTGGCCGACGATCAGCGGTTCGTTGCGATTCGCAAGCGTCGGGCCAAGCACCGCACGCTTACCGGAATCGAGGAGCGGACCGAAAAGGCCCGCGACCAAACCACCGAAACCCGCGAGCGGCTCATCACGGAATTCGACGAGGCCAAGCAGAAGGAACAAGACGCCCTGAACAAGAAGATTGAAACGCTCAAGAAGCGCAAGAATATCGACCCGCAGCAATTGCTCATCGAGGTAGCCACCGCGCAGCAGGTTGGTCAGCGGCGGCTGGAAACCAAGGGCGAGCAACTCACTCAGGAGCGGGATCGGGAGATTAACAAGATCGAAACGACGCTGGCGCTGGAGATACGCCGGGTGCAGGATACCTACAAGATGTGGGCGGTGCTTTTGCCGCCGATCCCGCCGCTTGTGGTGGCGGTTATCGTTTTCTTCACCCGGCGGACCCGCGAGCGACGAGGCGTTTCACGAGCCCGGTTGCGATGATTAGCATTTTTCGCCGCTTGCGGCTTCGCAACTTTGCATGCCTAACGGGGCCGGCGGCCGCAACCAAATACCGGGCCGACACGGCCCGGCTCAAAAACGAGGAAAATCGCAAATGAACGAGAATTCCAAGACGGTGACCTTCGTGGTCGTGGCCGTTGCAATTGCAGCGATTGCCTGGCTAACGCGGCCTTCCCTGCCGGTTGTGGAACCGGAGGACATGCGGGGACAACAATTGTTTCCCGACTTCAAGGACCCGCTGACGGCAACCAGCCTGGGGATTGTCAAGTACGACGAGGCGACCGGCACGGTGCGGCCGTTCGAGGTGGCCCAGGTGGCCGGCCGCTGGTCGATCCCCTCCCACCAGGACTACCCGGCCGACGCCAAGGATCAGGTGGCCGACGCCGCCGCCGCAATGATGGAACTGACCGTCCTGGACGTGGCCAGCGACAGTCCGGGCGATCATTCGCTCTACGGCGTGGTCGATCCCGACCTCAAAACGCTCAAGGCGGGTGCAACCGGCGTGGGTACCCGGGTGACAATGAAGGACAAAGACAAGAAGGCGCTGATGTCGCTGATCCTCGGCAAGCCCGTGCCCGACCGCCAGGAGTTGCACTACGTCCGCCGGTCCGGCCAGGACTCCGTCTATACCGTAGCGGTCAAAACCGAGAAGCTGTCCACGAAGTTCGAGGATTGGATCGAAGACGACTTGTTGAAGCTGAACGCCTGGGACATCAAACAGATCGATATGAGGAACCATTCGGTCGACGAGTTGAACATGGCGCTGATCCAGCGCGGCGAGATGCAATTGAACTACAACGACACGGCCGATCCTAAGTGGACGTTGACCGAAGATCGCCGGTTCAAGGACGGCAAATGGGTTCCCGTCAAACTGGCCAAAGATGAAGAACTCAACACCAGTAAGCTGGACGACATGAAAACGGCGCTGGACGACCTGAAGATCGTCGATGTTGCCCGCAAGCCGGCCGGGCTCAGCGGCGACCTGAAGGCCGCCAAGGAGTTCTCCGCCAACCGCCAGGCCGTCGCCTCGCTGGCCAGCCGCGGTTTCTACGTGGCCAAGGTCGCCGGTCGCGTGCAGTTATTCTCCAACGAGGGCGAGATTCGTTGCTTGATGAAAGACGGGGTCGAGTACGTGCTCCGCTTCGGCGAAATAGCCACCGGCTCCGGCAGTTCGGATGATGACAAGGAAGAGAAGGAGAAAGACGAAGAGGACGACAAGGAAGGCGAATCGAAAGACGAAGAGGACGACGAGCAGTCGAGCAGTTCCGGTCTGAATCGATACATTTTCGTGATGGCCGAGTTCAACCCGGCCGCCATCGACAAGCCCGAGTTGGAACCGCTGCCCGAGAAGAAGAAAGCGGCCGAAGGCAAGAAACCGGCGGAAGGCGAGAAGAAGAAGTCCGAAGCCGATAAACCCGACGCGAAAAAGCCGGCGGAAGAAAAACCCGACGCGAAAAAGGACGATAAGGAGCCCGAGAAGCCCGAGGCGGATGAGCAGAAGGAACGCGAGCGGATCGAGAAAGAGAATAAACGGAAGCAAGAGGAGTACGACGAGAAGATCGCCAAGGGCAAGGAGCGGGTCAAGGAACTCAACGGCCGATTCGCCGACTGGTACTACGTCATTTCCGACGAGGTCTACGGGAAAGTCCACTTGAGCCGAGAGCAAATCGTCAAGAAGAAGGAGAAAAAGGAAGAGGGCAAGGACGGCAAGGACGGCAAGGACGGCAAGGACGGCAAGGCGGCCGAAGGCGACAAGGAGCCAAAACCCGGCGGCGTCACCCCGGGTGATTTCCACGCACTCATGAAAACGGGCCCCGGCCTATAAAGCCGCGACCGGGGGTCGCGGGATGGGGTGGTCGCGGGATGGGGTGGTCGCGGGATGGGGTGGTC
>JAUWJC010000157.1 GCA_030607895.1 Pirellulales bacterium | reverse complement strand
TGTAGGACAGAGAGAGGCGAGAGGCGAGGAGAAGAACCAGCGGATGTTCTTTCACTCGTCTCCTCGTCCTCCGCCCCTCATCCCTCGTCCTTTCTTACGCTTGCCACATAATCAGTTCGTAGTCGGGCGAAGGGACGGCTGTTTCGATTGCGCCCTCAGCGGGAACGCGTTCGATGGATTGCTCGTCTTTGATCAGTTCCACGCAGAAGTGGATCGGGGCGGCGGTCGAGATGGCCAGGCTGCGGAAGGGAACGGATAACTCCAGCAGCATGTCGGCCGCCGCTTCGATACCCGGTTCGGCCACCGTCACGTCGTTATGATACAACCGCACGCTCGGTTCTTTGCTGGCCGGGTGTTGGACGAGCAACTCGAATCCTTCGGGCTGGAAGAAAAACACCCGCAGCATATCGAGTTCGGCCAGCCTCTCCCGAACCGGACCACCCTTGCTGTCCAGTCGCAACAGCAGCCGTTCGGCGTCGAATCCGAAGTAGAGATCGGCCAACAGGCCCTCGCCGGCCATGCTCATGGTTCCCCTGGCGCCTTGGCAAACGTGGTGGCCGGCGTTGATCCACTCGAAGTAGGTTTGGCGGCCGTCCACCTTAACATTCAGCAGTTCGGTCGGTTGGGAATGTGGCCGTCCGCCGCGGTGCCCGAGGCTGATGGGCCGGGCCAATTCGACGGGCGGCTGATCACCCAGCACCAGGAAGACGTTTTGCAGGTGCTTGCGGAACAGCCGGTCGAACAAACCGTCCTGTGCGCTGGAATGATCATCGCCAAACCACCAGAACCAATCGCTCCCTTCGGCAATGTACAGTTCTTCCCACGCCCGCTCGAGTTGCTCGGACGACTTGGTTTTCTCGGTCGTGGCCTTAGCCAAGTGGCGTCGGGTCCGGTCGAGTGCGTCCCAGGCTCGGTTGCACTCGGGATGGCCGATCCAGATGCCGAAATTGTGTTGAATCCAACTGCCGGGAAACAGATGGCCCAGCTTGTCGGTGGCCGGGTGCCGCTGGAGGTAGTCGCATATCCGGACCGGCTCGATCTTGGGATGGTCGGCGAGCCGCCGGTAGAGGGTTCGGAGGAAATCCACCCCGTTGTTGGGGTAGTATTCCCAGCAATTCTCGCCATCGAGGATGATGCTCAACAAGGTGGGCCGATGACCCGCGCCCGCACCCGTGGCGTTGCCGATAGCCTCGGCCTTTCCAAAGAAGTCGTCCACGGCATGGTCGGTGGCGTAGCGCTGGTAGTGGAACCCTATCTGGTCGCTCATGGCGTGGTCGCGAAAGACGATCTGAAGCTGCTTGCCCTGCTCTTCTACCCGCCATGGCCGGTAGAGCATCTCGGGATTGCGCAGAAATCCGTTGCCGTCGCGCGATACCCAGCCGTCGGTCGAGCAGGAGAGAATCTCCTCGTCGGTGGCGATCCATTGAATGCCCGCCTCCGCGATCGACGGGATGATCTCCTGGCAGACGGAGCCTTCGGACGGCCACATGCCGCGCGGCTTCTGGCCAAAGAGCTTCTCGTGGAAATCGACCGCCAGACGGATCTGCTCGGCGGCGTCCTGGTGGTAGCTGTCGAGGAATTCCGGCAGCACCACGTCGGGCATGGCCTGCCGGGCCTGACGCTTGTCCCAAAGTAGTGGGAGAATTGGGTGGTAGAAGGGTGTGGTGGTCAACTCTAGTTGGCCGCGCTCTTGCAGCTTTCGATGCAACGGTATCACCTGACCAAGCAATTCCATCTGCTTGTCCAGAAACCATTGCTTCTCCTGCTCCGTCCAGTTCCGTCCCTTGTCGCGGAATTCGGCCAGATCTGTGTCCGCCTCGAACGCCAGCGGGTGGATCCACACCAGGTTCGACCAGACCTGCAGGTCGACGATGTCTTTCTTGCCAAACCGCTTCCTGGCTCGATCCGGCAGGTCGATCGACATGCCGCATTTTCGGTACAAGTCGTTGTAACGGCGATAAGGTCGAATCATATGGTCGGGGTGAACCATGAAGAAGTTGTCGAGCAGGTAGTGCATGTCTTCTTCGGTCAGCCCGTCCGCCGGCAGACGCGAGATGCGAAGATGCGTATCCTGGTGGCCGGAATCCGTGTAGGCCATCACTTGACTCAGGAGGCTGGGGACCAGATTGATGGCGGCGTGCATCTCGGGCACTTCTTCCAGCAGCTTGGCCATTCCCCAGTAGTCCTTGGTTCCGTGCAGACGGACCCAGGGCATGGGGTTCTCGTCCCCAACGTCGTCGGGATAGTACGGCTGATGCTGATGCCATAAAAGCGCCACGCAGACGTCGTGCATAGCTATCCCTCGCTAGCCATTTCTCCATAAAGCCGCGACCGGTGGTCGCGGAAACAGTAGGGTGGGCACTGCCCACCAGAATCGCCAATCCGCGTTCACGGTGGGCAATGCCCACCCTACGACTCATGCACCAACAGCTTGCCTCCTCCTCGCGATAGTCTGCTCGTAGAGTTGCTCGTACTGCCCGGCGCTGTGTGTCCAGGACCAATCTTGGCGGATGCCGGTTGCCTTCAGTTGGTTGAAGACCTCCGGCTGACTGTAAGCGCTCGACGCCCTGTTGAGTGTTTCGCTCAGAGCGGATGCACTGTACTCCTGGAAACTGAACCCGTTTGCAGTGCCGGCGGCCAGAGTATCCTCGTTTGTGTCGGTGATCGTGTCGGCCAGCCCTCCGGTTGCCCGGACAACGGGCACCGTGCCGTACTTCAGGCTGTAAAGTTGGTTCAGTCCGCACGGTTCGTAGCGGCTGGGCATGAGAAACAGATCGGCCCCGGCCTCGATCCGATGGGCCAAGGGATTGGAAAACTCCAGCCGGACGGCGACCTTCCGCGGGAACCGGTCGGCAAGCGACTGGAGCAACTCGTGATACTTTGGCTCGCCGGTACCCAGTACAACCCACTGGAGGTCCATTTCCTCGACCCGCTCGCGTATGACCTCCACCACCAAATCGAATCCCTTCTGGTCGCAAAGCCTGCCGATGAGGCCGACCAGCGGTACGTCTTCCCGCTCGGGCAAGCCGAACTCTTTTTGCAGCGCCGCTTTGCAGATCGGCTTGTTTTGCCCAACAGAATCCGGGCCGTAGTTCACCGGCAAGTGCGGATCGGAGACCGGGTTCCACTGCTTCGCATCCACGCCGTTTAGAATTCCCGAGAGCACGTCGCGACGCTGGTGCAATACACCTTCAAGCCCGCAACCAAAGGGCGCCGACTGGATTTCTTCGGCGTAACGGGGGCTCACCGTGCTGATCGAGTCGGCGAACGTGAGGCCGGTTTTCATCAGATTCAGCTTGCCGTGGAACTCCATCTGGTGCCAGTTGAAATACTCCCAGTCGAGGCCCGTGAGCAACATGTCCCAGTGCCAGAACTTACCTTGGTATGCCAGGTTGTGGATGGTAAACAGCGAGGCGATCTGTTCGTAGCCGGGCATACCACGGTATTCTATCTGGAGATAGGCCGGTACCAATCCGGTCTGCCAATCGTTGGCATGAATTACGTCTACCGGAAATTTCAGCAACCGGATGGCCTCCATCACCGCACGCGAGAAGAAGACGAACCGCTCGCAATTATCGATGTAGTCCTTGCCGTCGGAGCGGTACAACTCCTCACGATCGTAGTATTGATCTTGCTGGACCAGGTACACCGGCACCTGGCCGCCCGGAAGTGTGCTGCGAAGCAGGTGCCCGGTAACCGTTTTGCTTCCGATGGGAACGATGAAATCGATACCCATGGGCTCGATCGGCAGTCCACAGTACCGCGTTTGCCGGTATGCGGGCAGGATGACGGCCGGGTTGTGTCCCAGGCGTGCCAACTCGATGGGCAGCGAGCCGCACACATCGGCCAGCCCGCCCGTCTTGGAAAAAGGAACCGCTTCGCTTGTCGCCACCAGGATGTTCACGCTTCGAGACTCCGTCAGAATGGTTGCATGGGGGAAAACTTCTTTGAAGTGGCCTCTTTGAGACTATACTCGCGGCTTTGCTGTAAGCTATCAGCTATCAGCGGTCAGCTATCAGCTATCAGCTATCAGCTTCCACCATCTGGAGACGTTTCCGACTCAAAGCTGACTGCTGAAAGCTGACCGCTGAAAGCTGACCGCTGAAAGCTGACCGCTGAAAGCTGACCGCTGAAAGCTGACCGCTGAAAGCTCTGTCCCCGAAAATCGCAATCTTCACCCATGCTGGGTATACCAAAAAGGGGCCGAAACTCAAACAGGTTCCATATTACCCAACTTACCACATACCACGGCGCGCAGACTTTCCCGGCTTGCCGTATCGATACAATCGGAACCAAGGCCGTCCTGAATGAGCTTTTCTACCACTCATTCCACCAAGATCGCTGCTTCGCCGCTTCTTAGCCAAACCTGGCCAATCGGCGGGCCCAGTGTGCCGTCCACTTTCAAGGGGCGAAATGTGCCGGGCAGCTTGTGCTGCGTGCGAGTCTCGTCGCCCATCGGCCCGCCCACGTAGGGTTTGGCCAGAACGAGTCCCCTGGTGTACTTGCGGGCGAAGATGCGCTCTCGCATGACGGCGCCCTCATAGAGTTGAATATCGTCGAACCAGGCCGTGCCCGTGGCGCCGTAAACCCGGAAGCTTATGCGGCCCTCGGCATCCGTGCCGGTTGTGAAGAGCGTTCGCATTTCACGCCAATCGTGCGTACCCTTCCAGGTAAGTGCGCCTCCTCCTTTGGCTTCCTCAAATTCATAGGGATATACCCCGGCGCCTTGACCCCCCAAGATGTCCTTCACCTTGGCCCAAACAATGAGCGTGTAAGTCGTATTGGGCTTCAATTGCACGTATTGCTTGTTGATGTTGTTGATGGTCTTGTTGGTACTGGTGATCTTGACCGAGCAGCGGCCGCCGTGCTTCACGCCGGTATCCAATTCCACCGGTTCCACGATCCGCCAGCCGGCCGGGTTGTTCTGGGCATCGGCTGTCTCGAAATCGCCGTTTTCCAGCAGGTTCTTCATGTTGTCCGTCCTAACGCGTTCAACTTCCGCGAAGAGAAAATACGGCCCCTCGGGCTTGCCAATGTCGCATTGCATGGCCTTGAACCACTGCTTGGTCGCGTGGCGGTAGGGGTGTCTGCCGAAGCCGAAATAGGTGAAGTCGCCGTGAGTCAGAAGGTACGTCGCCAGGCCGAAAAGCTTGTCGCGATCGTGGCTGATCGGCAGCTTTTCGCCGAATGTGGCCAACTCTGGGTGGAAGATCGGGTTGTATTGGATCAATTGGAACTTGCCACGCCGATCCAAATCGAGCGCAATATCTATCTCCCGTTGCCAACTGTCGGCCTGGCGGGCCATCCGCTCCCAGCCTTCCGATTGCCGGCCGTCGATCACCATTGGGTTGGCGTTCCAGCCGTTGGCCGTGATGATCTTGTCGGGCAGGGCCAGCTTCATCTGGGCAAACAGAACTTGCAGATCCCGAAGCCAGCGGTCGTGCTCCTTGCCCTTGCGGGGATACTCGAGTACGGGCCGATTGCGGCCGCGGGCGGGAACGTCGGTCGGAACCGTATCGAAATAGATGCCGTCATAGTCCTTGCAAATCCGTGGCGCATGCACGGTTGCCATGAACTGGCGATACGCCGGATGGCCTACGTTCATAACAAAGTCGTCATTCGGCGGCCCCCAGTAATAGATGGGGATGCGGGCTTCTCGGGGTTCGCGCGCCTGGGCCTTCGGATTAACCAACTTGGCAAACTCGGCGTCGTCCACCCGGCCGTCGCCGTTGCGGTCGTTGCGAGAATCCCAGCCCGGACAAGTCCGCGTCTCGATCGGGCTGGTAGTGTTTTCGGAACCGACGTGCAGGCGGACGGGCGTATCTTCGGCGAAGTGGCAAAACATGTCTTCCAGGATGCCCTCTTTTGTCAACCCTCGCTCGACGCAGAAATCGGCCAACTCTTTCGCCTTGCCGCTGAGTGGTCTGCCCGTGGATGGGTGAGGCAGCACCATGGTCGAAACCAGGCCGTATCGCATCGTAATGATGTCGGATCGGCCTTGCTTGGCTTCCTTGCGAAAACAGAGGTCGAGCCACTCCCGGGCGAAATCAGGACTGCCGGCGAAGTTGATGAACGTCCGAATGCTCGGCAGGTGATGCCGCATCGGTTGCACGTCGAGCCGAAAGTGCCGCATCGGCGTCTCGGGCAGCGGCCGGTTTTCCTGGTCCCACACCTGCACGCGCCAGTAGTATGTTACGCCGTTGTCCAATCGAGGTCCGGCGTATTCGACAATCGGCAGTCGGCTTTCCACTTTGCCCGAGTCCCAAACACAGGCAGCCGGGTTCGCCAGGTCATCGGCCGATTTGGCCACCACAAGGCGAAACGCACTTTGCGGAACCGACTCCCAGTAGAACTCAGGGCAGGGGTCCACAACCGCGTCGGGGTTGGCCAGCCATTCGCACCGCAAGTTCTTGGGGCACTCGGCCGCAAGCACAGTCGAACAAAGCAGCATCCAGGTTGGAATAAGGAACGAGGCAGCTTTTCTGGGCATGATTGCACTCCGGGTAGGACATTCGAGGCGGGCAAACAACGGTCAGCATGATCGTCCCCGGGGTGCTTGTCAATATACAGAGACGCGGTGTCCTCACCGCCACCGCGGTTGATGTCCTCCCACGAATTCGTACAGCCGGGCGTTGCCCTGTTTGCCTGTCTGGCGGACCGTGCCGATCTTACGGAAACAGTAGGCGATTCGCTGGGCAATCCAACGGTCTACCGAGAGCGATTCGGCCAGTTGGCCCGTGTGGAACGGCCTGGGTAGCGAGCAGGAAACCAAACCGGCCAGATCGGCGGCCGTCCTAAGTTGGTGGGTCTCGCGGACCTCGACGAGTTTCTGGTCTTCGATCTGGTGGTCGCGGTGTCGCCAACGCCGTCGTCGGCCGTGGCCCGGATACCGCCATTCCTCGATATCCACCAAGGGCACGTCCAGCGTGAGTCGCCGGTGCGGGAAAACGTTTGTAAAATAGATCAACTCGTCGAACAGGTCCAGCAGCGTGCCCCGCTTGGGGCTCAGCCGACGTTCGGTCACTTGGCCTCCCTTGGCCGATTGTTTGATCAGCAGCTTGCGGACGACGATTGGCTTGACCACCGTCACGTCGTAGTCGTCCAGCAGCTTTCGGACCTTGTCGCGGATTGCCGCCAACGAGCCGTGTTGAATTTCCACCAGCCGGTCGTTTGAAACCACGTCGATGCGGTACTTGCCGATGGGTACTTCGAACCGGGCCCCGTCGCCGGCATAGCGCGTTTTCAGATCGCGGTGCAGGGAGGTTTCCACGGCGTCGGCCCGTATGGTGGCTGTGCTAGCAGAGAAGATAGATGGACCACATAGATCCTATCGGCCGGGAGTGGTCCAAGATCAAGAATTCTCGCCGTGTTCGACCCAGCCTACGCTTCGGGTGGGCAGATGCCGAAATCGCGGATGGTGAGCAAGCTGGTCAGCGGATAGCCACGCTTGGCGAAGGCGTCGGCACCGCCTTCCATCCGATCGACTATCGCCAATACCTGGACCACCTTCAGGCCGAACGCCTCGGCCCGATCGATTGCCATAAGCGACGAGCCGCCGGTGGTTACCACGTCTTCGCCGATGACCACTTCGTCACCCGGTGTGACGGGCCCCTCGATGAACTGATTCGTGCCGTGGCCCTTCGATTCCTTGCGGACCATGAATCCGGCGACGGGCGTTCCGCGTACCGACGACATGGTAACCACCGCGGCGGTGATCGGATCGGCCCCGATCGACATACCGCCGATCGCCGCCGGCATGTGCTTGGCGTCCAGCAGGTCTAGGATTCCTTCGGCAACCAGCCGGGCGCCGTGAGGGTCGAGGGTGATCTGCTTCCCATCGAGATAGTAGGTGGCCTTCTTGCCCGAGGCGAGTGTGAAGTTGCCGAACTTCAGCGCTTTGTGTCGAACCAGTGCGAGCAGAGCTTCTTTGTCGTACACGGCAAATTCTCGGTGGTAATAACAGGGGCTGTGATGGCACCTATATATACCACATGCCGAGCTAGGACAAAAGGGGGGAGAAGTCCCGTATTACCGCCGAATGACCACCCGGGAACCGATCGAGAGGATATCGTAGACGTCCTCGATATCGCGATTTGCCAGGCTAATCCAGCCGTTTCCGCCGGGCCGGCCGATACCCTGTGGGTTGTTGGTGCCGTGGATGCCAAGTTGGTTGCCCAGCCCGATCCAGCGGGCACCCAGCGCATCGCCTCGCCCGCCGACGTGGCCCGCGGCACTCTGGGGCGGGCTGGTGGACTTGTCGCGGACCGAGTAAGAGCCTGCCTGGGTCTGCTGGTCACGTCCGCTGCCGATGGGGGAACGTCCGGCGTAACACCTTTGAAGCGTCAGTAAACACTCGTACTTGTTCAGGTCGACTTCCGCGTTGAACGGTCCCCGCACGACCTTCAGCT
>JAUWJC010000238.1 GCA_030607895.1 Pirellulales bacterium | reverse complement strand
GCTGGAGGTGCTCAGCCGGCTGCCGCAGGTGATTTCCGGCGCCGCCGGCGACAGCGAACTGTGCGTCCGCCTGGTGAGCATGTTGTTGGCCGGGGCTCCCCGGGCCGCCACGGCGGCTGTCGTGGCCGTCGAAGGCGCCGAAAAAGGGACCAGGTTTAATTTGTGCGAAGCACCCTCCGGGCCGTTCCGGCAAATTAAACCTGGTCCCTTTTTCGGCCCTATCGACATTACGCCTGAAGGTCGTCCACTGGTACGCGTACTCCATTGGGACCAGCGAACACTCACTCAGGACGACTTTCAGCCCAGCGAGCGGTTGATCGTCGAATCGCTGCGGCAACGGCAGAGCGTGCTGCACGTTTGGCCGGGAACCGACGCCGCGGCTGCACAGCAGTTCACCGCGAGCAGCAACTTCGACTGGGCCTTCTGCACGCCCGTGATGATTAAGAACGCCCCCGATCGGCCCAGTCACGATCGACCCGGGCACGATTGGACCCGTCACGATTGGGCCTTCTACGTTGCCGGCCGGTTCAGCACCGAATCGCCCCCCGTCTCCGGCTCGCCCCGTCCAAGTTCGCCAGACCCGAGCGACCTGCGCGAAGACATGAAGTTCACCGAGTTGGTTGCCGCCATGCTCGGTTCGCTCCGCCAGATGCGTCTGTTGGAACGGCAGCACGCCAACCTCAGCCAGTTCTTCTCGCCCGTCGTGCTGGAAACCCTCTCGCTGGAAGACCCCGACTTGGACCTGACGCCCCGCGAGACCGACGTTTCGGTTTTGTTTTGCGACCTTCGCGGTTTCTCGCGCGAGACCGAGCGGCACGCCGACAACCTGATGGAACTGCTCCGCCGCGTGAGCAAAGCGCTGGGCGTGATGCCGCACCAGATACTCGACCAGGGCGGCGTGGTGGGTGATTTCCAGGGCGATGCCGCAATGGGGTTCTGGGGTTGGCCGCTGGCTGCCCAAGATGCCGCCGAGCGAACCTGCCGCGCCGCACTGGGTATCCGAAGTGAATTCCAAGCCGCCGCAAAAGACCCGGCAAGCCCACTGGCCGGGTTCCATGCCGGAATAGGCGTGGCCACCGGCAAGGCGGTGGCGGGTAAGATCGGCACGGTCGACCAGGTCAAGGTGACCGTGTTCGGGCCGGTCGTCAATCTGGCTTCCCGGCTGGAGGGGATGACCAAGACACTTCGGGCACCCATCCTTCTGGATGAAACCACCGCCCGGGCGATCCGCGGCCAGGTGGACCGCCAAACGGCCCGCGTCCGCCGACTGGCCGTCGTCCGGCCTTTCGGCCTGGATACGCCGCTGGAAGTGAGCGAGCTACTGCCACCCGAGTCGGAATACCCGCTGCTTAGCGACGAACATTTGGACCACTACGAAGCGGCCCTGGACGCCTTTCTTGCCGGTCGCTGGCCGGAGGCCTTCGAGTTGCTGCATCGGATTCCGACGGAAGACCTGGTGACCGATTTCCTTACCGTCTATATTGCCCAACACAACCGCACCCCGCCGCCCGATTGGGACGGAGTAATCGCCCTGGAAACCAAGTAGTGGTCAGTGGTTAGTGATCAGTGGTTAGTGGTCAGTGGCGTCCGAACAAGCCGCTTGCGGCTTACACTCGGTCCCAAGCTCTGCTTGGGACCGCACCGCACTGCTGGAGAGTAGCGGGTTCCCAAGCAGAGCTTGGGAACCAGGTTAAATTTCACCCGATCATGACCGAAAAGCCGCAACTTTGCGTTGTGCAACTCACGCCGTCCGGCCGCGGCGCGGTGGCCACCTTGCTGGTTGAAGGGCCCGGGACGCTCGAAATCCTCGACAATTGCCTGCACGTCAAAGGCAACCGGCCGTTGGCCGATGTTTCCGGCGACCGGCCCGTCGTTGGGTATCTCTCACTGGAAAGTACACTCGGCTCGGATACTGCCGAGGAAGTGGTTATCCGCCGCCGGTCCGCGGAGTCGATCGAACTACACTGCCACGGGGGATACGCTACCGTGGCGGCAATCGAAGCGGCATTGGCCAAGCGGGGTTGTCCAGCGATCGGCTGGCGCGACTGGTTGGATCGCATTTCTCACTACGGTGTGCCACTGCTTCGCCAGAAGCAGTGTTTTCCCCGAAGTTTTCACGGCACTGCTTCTGACGAAGCAGTGGCACACTGTTTCGGGACGTCCCGGGTTGGTGAGAAATACGGGTTAGATCGAGAGTGCCCGGATTCAATCGCGGTGGCAGCCCACGTCGCCCTGGCCGACGCTCGAACCTGGCGGACCGCCGCCATTCTATTGGATCAGTATCGCGGGGCGCTCGGCCGAGCGATAGAAGAAATCCGGAAGGACCTCGACTCGGGCAACACCTCCGCCGCCGGCCGCCGGCTCGAGGTGCTCTTGGCCCGGGGGCAACTGGGCCGGCACCTGGTCGAGCCGTGGCGCGTCGTGCTGGCCGGACGACCCAACGTGGGCAAAAGCACGTTGATTAACGCCCTGGTCGGTTATGACCGGGCGATTGTCCACCACGCGCCCGGTACAACACGCGACGTGGTTACAGCAACCGCCGCGGTGGACGGCTGGCCGGTACGATTCTCCGACACGGCCGGCTTGCGCAACGCCGACCATTCGCTGGAAACGGCCGGCATCGAGCTTGCGGAAGAGGAACTTGCGACCGCCGATCTGGTGTTGCTTGTCTTCGATAGCTCGCTGGCCTGGTCGGACGACGACCGCCGGGTTTTCCAGCGCTGGCCGGGCGCACTGGTGATTCACAACAAATGCGATCTCCAAGCGGCGGCTGGAGACCGCCCGGTGGGGCTTGCCACAAGTGGGCTTCGCTCAGACGGCATCGATACGCTACTCGGTGAGATTTCCAGCCGCTTGGTTCCCGACCCAGCCCCGTCGGGTGCGGGCGTCCCATTCACGGCGGCCCAACTCGACGCGATTCAGTTGGCTGCCGATGCCGTGGCTGATGGAGCCCCGCGTCGGGCCGCTTCGGTTTTGGCCGTAATGTAGTCGCGCCACGGCCTTGATGGGTGCCTATATTACCCATCTTTCCTCGTCGATCGACCTAGTTCCCAAGCTCTGCTTGGGAACCCACCGCCGCAGAAATGCGTTCCCAAGCTGGAGCTTGGGAACGAGTGGCGAAGCGTCGAGAGCGACCGGAAGCCGAGCCGCGGCGGTTTCGGAGAAAAAGCCGGCAGAAACGCGAAAAAGGTAAAACTCGTATGGACTTAAATGCCCTAATGCGGCTACACTGCGCCGTCTGACACTGTTGGATCAGGAGATATTCTTGTCCAAAATGAGGTTTTCAGGGATTCGGGGCGTCCGGATGCGGGGCATCGCGTGGTGGATTGGGCCACGCACCGATACCCGCCGAATGCCCTGATCTGCTCGGTAACGTTCAGGAGGAACGCACGATGCATTCAGAAGCCATTCGGTATACTGCGTCGGTTTCGCTGGAGGGAATTTTGGTGGTTATACTGGCATTAGCGCCGGCAGCCGCCGCGGACCAATCGACCTCGGGCGAGAAAACCCCGGAACCGGCTGCCGCCGCCGGTAAGACCACGGTCCCTCGAAATGAGCAAACCACGCCGCCTTCGACCGTTACGGTGACAACCGTTCCGGCCCCCGAAAAACCGGCCCCCGAAAAACCGGCCCCTGAGAAATCGGTCACCGCAGAACCAGTTCCCGAGAAATCGGCCCCCAAGAACTCGGTTCCCGAGCCAAGCCAGGAGAGCCGGGAACAGATCGAGCCGATAGCCGAACCTCAGCAAACCGGGCCCGTCGAGATCGACGCGGCCAGCTTCAAAGGCGTAACGCCCGGCATTACCACGGTAGCCGAACTGGAAAAGAGTTGGGGCGCGCCGAAAGAGATCAGCCGCCAAGACGGCATGGCGGTGCGTCTGTACTCGGTCGAGCCGTTCGACCATGTCGAGGTAAGTCTCTTGGAGGACAAGGTTACCTCGGTTGTGATCCGGCTGAAAAAGGCCTTTCCCGCCAGTGTCGTTGCCAAGCAGTTGCAGTTGAGCAATATCCGGCCAGTGATGGTCTCGGACGAGACGGGGCAAATTCTCGGACAGGCGTTTGCTGAACGAGGGGTGCTGTTTGCCTTCGAGCCGGCCAAGGAGCCGGGCAAGATGACTGGGATGGTCTCGCAGATTGTTCTCGAGCCGATAGATGCGGAACCGTTTGTGCTACGGGCGGAAACCAATCTGGATAGCCAATATGAACTGAGTCTTCGCGATCTCGACGTGGCGCTGAAGCTAAGGCCGCGGTATCCCAGGGCCCACTGGTTGCGAGCCCGCGTGCTATCGGCCATGGGCAACCCGGTCCAGGCCTTGGCGGCCAGCACTAAGGCGGTGCAGCTTGAAGCCGGCAATGCCCGCTATCATGTTACACACGCACAAATCCTTGGTCAGGCCGGCCGTTACGACGAGGCAGTCGAACACGCTCAAAAGGCTCTCCAACTGAGCGAGCGCCGGCTTCACGTAAAAGCCCGGGCACTTTGCCTGCTGGGCGATCTGGCCAGCACCCGCCCAAAGCGCGATTACAAAAAAGCCATCGAGTACCACATGGAGGCGATCAAGGTGGCCGATCCGCTGGCAGTCGATCGGCATCCGGCCATCCGGCTGGCCGCCAAGGAGGTGCTCATCGACGCTCACCTGGGTACCGCCGGCGATATCGCCTGGGGAAACTGGAAGAAAAAAGAGGAGGCTGTTCCCAGGTGGCTCGAGCGAGCTTCCGAATTCGCCGAAGACCTGATCGAAAACGATGGTGGTACCGACGAGCATCGCTTTCGGGTAGCCACTCGAGCGCTGTCGGCTTGCGTAGGTGCCCAGGGAAGTGTCGATCCGACCGACTGGGCCGAGAAAACCGTTCGTGTCGGACGCCAACTGGTTGATTCGGTAAAGGATAAGACCCAGAAGGAGCAGTTCCGCTGGGAGTTGGGGATGGCCTTGTACGATGCGCTGCAGATCTACCAGATACGCGGCAATCACGATCTGGCGCTCCGCTACGGTCAGCAAGCGATCGACTGCCTTTCGGAAGGCGGCGAGAACAAACAGGATGCTCCGGCCTACGGCTACCTGTTGGGTCGGCTCTGTTTCCGCTTGGGGGCCATTCATGCCCAGGCCAAGCGGGATCACAAGGCAGCCGTCACCTGGTTCGACAAAGCGACTCCCCTGCTGTCTAAACCGCTTCCCCAGGGAGCACAATCCGAGTTGGGACGCCGCGGCGAAACGTTTGTCAGCATGGGTGTTTCCTACTGGGAAACCGGAGACAAGAAGAATGCCATGCAATTGACCCGGCAGGGCGTCGTCCTGATCGAGCAGGCCGTCAGAAACGGCACGGCAAGCCGGACTCGCCTGGAAGTTCCCTACAGCAACCTGGCCACCATGCACCAACAACTGGGACAGGCCGCCACGGCCGAAGAGTTCATCCAGAAGGCCGACAGAATCAAAGACACCAAGTTGCGATAGGGATTGGGGATTTCTGATTTCTGATTTCTGATTTCTGATTTGGGATTTGGGATTTCCGCCTTCCGCCTTCCCCCCTTCCACTGAATCCACATGCTGCGCCTTCTGCTCCTGTTCACCCTGGTACCGCTGGTCGAACTGGCGCTGCTCGTCTGGTTGGCCGACAAGACCTCCTGGTTGTTCACTCTCTGGCTGGTGATTTTCACGGGCGTGTTGGGGGCCTGGCTGGCGCGGCGTGAAGGCCTTCGTTGCTGGCGGGAGATTCAAGAGCGAACTGCCCGCGGAGAGCTACCCACCGATTCGCTGCTGGAAGGGCTGATGATCCTGGTGGCTGGGGCCGTCTTGGTCACGCCCGGCGTGCTGACCGACCTCTTGGGGTTTGCCCTGTTGATACCGCCGTTTCGCCGGGCAATTCGCCGCTGGCTGGCTGGCCGCATCCGGGCTCGAATGACGCTGCAACATCCGGAAATCTGGCCCACATCGCCAGAACAGGACAGAATCATCGACGTCGAGGTCATCGACGTGAACCCTCCAGAGCCGGCCGACCGGGACTGAAGAGTTGAGAGTTGAAGGTTGATGGTGGAGAGTGGAGGGTTGAGAGTTGAGGGTTGAGAGTTGAGGGGTGAGAGTTGCGGGTTGAGAGTGTAGACTCGTAACGGTTCACGGCTTTCACTGACACGATGGAATCCGGCCCCTTGATCCGTGTTTCATCCGTGTTTCATCCGTGGCCGAGATAATCACAAGTTGCGAAGCCGCAAGCGGCTTATTTGGCTCAACCCTCAACCCTCAACTTTCAACTTCAACTTTCAACCCTCAACTCTCAACCCAATGCCTGATCAAACTCTGCTACCTCGGATTGAATCTCATCGGTAACTCGCCGCATCTGTTCAAGCGGGCTTTCGTCGTGTGTTTCCTGGGTGCTACTACCATCTGGATTAAATCTGCTAACCACAGTCATAACCTCCTACATTTTTTATCTTCAACTTCGATGTGTTCCTCGTTACGATCAGAAACGTCTTTACCGCCTGCCTTGCGTTCAACGTCACCGTCTTACTGGCGTTATCCTCAGTAATCAACAGCGCACCACCAGAAGATGATAGCGTCAGTGTTGCCGCTACATCTGCGTACTTGCCAGCAATATCGTTGTCTCCAGGATCGCCTAAAATAGCCAGCCATTGCTCCCAGGATGAGT
>JAUWJC010000110.1 GCA_030607895.1 Pirellulales bacterium | reverse complement strand
CGCGGCGCGACAAACCGTTTGTGGAGGTAGCCTGCGGTGCGCTGCCCGAAACACTCCTGGAAAGCGAGTTATTCGGTCACGTGGCCGGTGCGTTTACCGGGGCCATCGGCGACAAGCTGGGCAAGTTCATGCAGTCCGACGGCGGTACAGTCTTCCTCGACGAGATTTCCACGGCCAGCCCAAACATGCAGGTGAAACTGCTCAGGGTGCTACAGGACTTGGAATTCGAGCAGGTCGGCGGCACGAAGACCTATACGATCGACACCCGAGTGATACTGGCCACCAACGAGGACCTTACCCAGGCGGTTGCCGACGGACGTTTTCGCCAGGACCTTTTCTACCGGGTGAACGTAATCAACATCGAGTTGCCGGCCCTGCGCGACAGGCTCTCCGACATCCCGCTGTTGGCCAAGCATTTCCTGCACGAGGTCTGCCAGGATTCCGGCAAGCAGGTCGACAGCTTTAGCGACGAGGCGATGAGTGCCCTTCAGAGCTTTTCTTGGCCGGGTAACGTTCGGGAGTTGCAGAACGTGATCGAGCGGGCAGTGCTGCTGGGTAAAAGTCACGTTATCGGCCTGGAGGACCTGCCGGCAGACCTGGTCGCCGCCGGCCCCGTGCCCATCGAACCGGTCGGCAAACGCTCGCTCAAGCAGGCCATGGAAGGACCCGAACGTCAGATCATCACCGAGGTGCTCCAGACGAACAATTGGAACCGGCACGCATCGGCAGAAGCCCTGGGTATCAACCGCACAACTCTCTACAAGAAGATGAAGCGACTGGGGTTGGAAGAGCCGCGCCACGCAATGGCCCGGTGACGGCAATACTTGAGAAAAGTGCCATTCGAGCCAGAGAGACTGTTGGGGCCACCCGCGATATGCTGAAGGTTCACGCCGGACGATTCACGCGCACAAGTTGCCCCACAATGTCCGGCTTCGCTTCAACAGCAACGTGTATCCGCTGGGCCAGGGTAGCAAAGTCGGGATCGAAGGTACACACTACGATCCCGCCGTGATCGGGTTTCTCTTCGTGCAGGCGAATGAAGTGGCGGCGATTGAGCGTCAAGAGAATGCGCCGTTGGGTTACGGCAAATGCCAGCACCTCCGCGTCGGGTATCGCTTGGCCGGCAGTACCGGTTTCAAAGCTCGTAAGCACGTCATGACCGATGCGCCGTAGTGCTTCAACCACAGGGAGGGGGAAATTCTCGTTGGCGTAGAGTCGCGCCATGGCTCATGCCGTCTCGTTCTCGACGATCTGTTGCTCGATCTCGTCCCGGTGCATCCGCGCATAGGCCCAAGCGCTTGCCAGGTCTTCGGCGCGAAGATTCGGATAGCTCTCGAGCAAGTCGGCTTCCGTGGAACCCAAACGCCTGGCTTGGACCAACAGCCACACGGGGATACGGGTCCTCGTGATACAAGGTTCACCACCACAGACACCGGTAACGCTTTCGATACCGGGAAAAGCATCCCCAAGATCGCGAGCCACCCACTGAAGCACTTGCGCCTTTTCCGACCGGGTCATGGAAGATAAGAGTTCCTCGACTTCTTTCAATCCGCTCATTACAGACCCCTTTCGGAGCACATTTTCGTGTTGGGGTTCTGATACCAATCATGTCTTCGGCCGTGCCGGATTAACACGCATCCCATCCACATGTCGTCTTCTTGGTAGTAGACGAACTTTTTCTTCTCCATGTCGATTCGGCCTTTCGATACGTTTGGGGGGTTCGGCGCGTGGGTCTCGTGCCTCGACCCACCCTACATGCTCGACCCAGCCTACAACTCGCTTGATTTCGCGCGACCACCGATCGCGGCTTTATGACAACCTATGAAAACGCCTCCCGCAATTGCCCGATTACTCAGGAGCTTGGGACGGCGGGTGATTTGGGGGCCGGCGCGCCACGCAATAGGCCTTCGGTACTCAGGTCTTCGTCCACGTCGGGCCAGTGGATGCCGTACCCGGCCCCGCAGGTCTCCCAATGCGCACGTTGCTCGGGCGTTGCGTCGAGCAGTCTCGGATACCATGCCAAAGGCACCGTGATCGTGCGCCCGTCCACTAGGTCCACGCTCAGCGTGTCCTCGCCAACCCGAACATCCTTGACCCGTTCATCCGCGTTCGGCGCTAAAATACCCATACCATGCCTCCATCAACTTTTCACGATTGTCAACCACGAGTGACCGTATTCTACGCACTTCCTTCGGCGAGAACCCAATGTTCCGCGCCAGTCTGACCGGTTCCAACCAAAACTTCGCGGACAGGTTGTCACGATCCACGTGAACGTGCGAAGGTTCCCCAGGCTCGTGACTGTGGAAGTATATGCGATAAGGTCCAGTCCACAATACTGTTGGCATGATGCTCCATTATCCCGCAACGGCTGACCAGACATAATACCAATGTATCCACCACCGGCATGGTACGTCAACCGGACCGCATGGGTTCCAATCAGCCGCGTCGCAGGTTATGAAAACGCCTCCCGCAACTGCTCGATGACGCGGGGGCAGGCCTGGCGGGGGTTCTCGTCTTCCTCGTATTCCAGCACGATGTAGCCGCGGTAGGCGGCATCGGTGAGGATTTTGGCCAGTCGCTTGAAGTCGGCCGGGACTTTCTTCTTCTGGGCGTCGACCATGGCGACCTTCACCTGGACGTTGATCGAATACGGGGCGAGCCGGGCAATGTGACTGTACATTTCTTCCAAGCCGATCCCGCGGAAGTTGCCCGTGTCGAGGTTCACGCCGAACCAAGGGCTTTTCACATCGTCGACCAGCCGCATGATGCCGTCGATGGTGGTGGTCAGCCCGCCGTGGTTTTCCAGGGCCAGGAACACGCCATGTTTTCCCGAGTAATCGCAGCACTGCTCGATCGCCTCGACCGCCAGCTTGTGGGCTTCATCGACAGATTGACCTTTTTGCGGGTGTCCGGAGAAGATGCGGATGACCGGCGCGCCGAGCACCTCGGCACGGTCGATCCACTGCTTCACGTAGGCGATCTGCTCGTCCCGTTTTTCGCCGGGTGGATAACAGAACCGGTTACCCACGGCCGTGCCCGAAATGTCCAGGCCCAGCCGAAACGCCAAACCCTTGAGATGATGCAAATACTCGGGTGTAACCTCCTTGGGGAAGTAGTATGTGGTGGGCTCGGCCCCTTCCAGACCCATCTTGGCGCAGTCGAGCAGGAAGTCGTCGAGCGTCAGTTCCGGCGGATTGCCCCCCAGCAACTTCCGGTAGCTGTACGCGGACAGGCTGAACTTGAACTTGGCCCGGCCGTCGCGCTTGATCGGCTCGATGGCGGGGGAGCGGACCGGGAACAATCCTCCGGCAATCCCGCCGACCGCTCCGGCAGTCAACATGGTGGCGTCGCGAAAGAAACTTCGTCGGTCTTGCTGTCGTAACATGGCGTTTTGTGTCTCCGATGTTTGTTAGGCTCCCCGTGAGTCGATCCACCGTCTGAACGAGGCCTCGCTCTCGCCACTGCGACGTCCCGCCAGCAGGCCTGCCACGCCGATGTGCTCGTCGAGATCAGGCCACTCAATCGCATATCCATCGCCGAGCAGACGCCAATTGGCGCGTTCAGTCTCCATCGCGTGTGTCAGTCGCGGATACCAAACCAGCGGCACCGACAACGACCGACCATCCGCCAAATTCACAGTCAAGGTCTCGCTGGTAACGTTCAGACCGACCGCTAGCGGATCCTGTTCAAGCGTCAAAGTACTCATGCCATCCCTCAATCTCGACATCATACCCAGCTTACACTTCTGGTAACATAACCGGGCTCGCAGCACGCCGCAAGTGGGGTCTGAGTGTTCTGCTTGGCGAGAACGCCTGCGCGTCAAGAATCAAGACAAGTCATTCTTGACGTAATTTGTAACCGCCGCCATACTGCACGGATTCGCAATTGCCCGGCGGACGAACAATGGCTGAACCGGACCCGACAATCAACTCTTCCAACGACCAGTCGTCTGCCGACGCCGGCTCCCGAGTGGTGTGCCCGTCGCTCGGGTCGGTGATTGGGGCGCTTGCCGGACTGGTTGCCGCGTGGATTTCCGCCGGTTCGGCCGGACTGTTGGCTGGGCCGCTGCAATTTGCCCTGTCATGGACCGCCCTGGCCGTGGCAATTGTGGCCGTCCGGCCGCCGTGGCAGCGAATCGTGATGCTCGCCCTGGCTGTCATCGCCATGATGGCCATGCTCGTGCTGCTGCCCGTCGGACCGGTCCACGGCGTGTTGACTGCCGCAGTCGTACTGTCGCTTTTGGCCCGGGCGGAAACGGGTATCGAGCGGCGGGTGCTTCTCACTGCCGCCATGGCCGTCGTTGTGTTCGGCGTGTACCGGGTCGCATACACGGCAATTCCGGCCGTTTGGCTTGCCGCCGACGCAGCCGGTGGAATGTTGGGTCAATTGGCCGGCGGCGTGTCGGGCAAACCGCTTCGGGTTGGGGCAACGTTCGGCGGAATCGACCTGTTGGTGATGATGGCCGCCCTGTTTGTCGGATGGTTGCGTTTCACGTCGGCACCGCGGTTGCGTCGGGCAATCTTCGCGGCCGTGGCGCTCTTCGTCGGCGCACTGCTTTATCTGATAGCGCTATCGTTTTCGACCGACTTGCTCGCCTTGCTACCCGAGGTGGCACCGCCGCCGGACGCCGAGATGTACACCCCGCCCGCCTGGCGCTTGGCCGACGCGGTTCGCACGCTGTTGCCGTGGAACGTGCCGGTTCTGGCAATAGTCGTTCAAACGCTGATAGCCGGCGCGATGTTCCGCTGGGCGGCCTGGCAACCGAAAAAGGGGTCAGAACTATTTTTCTTTCGGAAAGCGATCGAAAGACCCACGCGGTTTGCCAGAAAAATAGTTCTGACCCCTTTTTCGGAGATGGTGCTGGCGGCCGTCGTGCCTTTGCTGATCGTCCTTTCGCTGAACAGCTCGGACCTGAGTGACAAGAAGATCGTTGCCTACGAGCGTGGCTACCTGAACTGGGACAAGCCCGAGCACGGCAGCTTCGGACGTCAATCGGCCGGCATGTACGGAATGCTCTCTCCGTTTGTGGAAAGCCTGGGCGGCGAGCTGGTCATTTCGCCCGACTTGTCCCGTGCGGACCTGGCCGACGCCGACGTGCTCGTTTTATTGCATCCCGACGAACCCTGGCCGGCCGAGCGGCTGGATCGGGTTTGGGATTTCGTCCGACGCGGCGGCTCGCTGTTGGTGGTTGCAGAGCCGGTTGTCAGGGAAGGCCGGTCGCGGAGCAATTTCAACGACGTGCTGAAACCGACCGGCATGGCGGTCCGTTTCGACGTGGCAATCGCCGAGACACCCAACTGGCAGCACTCGCTGACGGCCCTATCGCACCCGGCCACCTTGGGCTTGGGCAACCGGCCGAGCCGGTTCGGCATGGTCGCCGGCTCGTCGATCCGCACGAGTTGGCCGGCTCGGCCGCTGTTGGTCGGGCTTTGCGGCTGGAGCGATCCGGGAAGCGACGCCGTAATGACCCGCGTCTACCAATACGACGCCGGCGAACGGCTCGGCGACCTGGTGCTGGCAGCCGAACAGCCGCTTGGCCAGGGGACCGTCGTGGTGCTGGGCGATACGGCCGGTTTTACCAACCTGGGCAACGTAACGTCCTACCAGTTCACCGGCCGGCTGCTGGGATACCTGGCCTCCCGCCGTGGCAGCCCGCAGAATACGTGGCGCCAAGTGACGGGCCTTCTGGCCTGCTTGTGCCTGGTGGGGCTATTGTTGTGGCGGCCGGACGGGAAACGAATTGCCGCGGCCTGCGTGCTGTTGGCTCTTTCTCTGAGCGTCTCGACGGCTACCAGCCACCACGCCGCTCGCGTGTTGCCCGACGGCCGGGAGAAATCACCCAACAATATCGCCAACAACATCGCCAACAACATCGCCTACAACATCGCCTACAACATCGCCTACAACATCGCCTACATCGACGCCTCGCACTTGGAAGCCTACAGCGGCATCGGTTGGTCGGACGACGGCATCGCCGGGCTGGCACTGACGCTGATGCGAGGCGGCTACCTGCCACTGCTGGCGCCCGACGTCTCGTTGGAGCGAATCGAGCGGGCGGGAATTCTGATCTCCATCGCGCCGGCGCGGCCGTTTTCCGCCGGCGAAGTGAATGCCGTCGACGAGTTCGTCAAAGCGGGCGGAATACTGATCTCGACCGTGGGGGCCGAAGACACGGCGGCCATCGATCTGCTTCTGGCCCATTTTGGGATGAATATTCCACCGTCGCCGGTCGGGCCGAACGGCCGGACGTTCGAGCCGGAGCCGATGGGTCATTTCCGGTGTTCGTACCTCAACGCGGCCGACTACGTCGATTCGGCCGACTACACGGTCGACGTCATATTCCACGCCGGCTGGCCGGTCGAGTGTGGCGACGAAGAGGCGGAGGTGCTTTGTTACGGCCTGGAGAATCGGCCAATTATCGTCGCCCGACGCGTGGGCCGCGGCAAGGTAGTGCTGATCGGCGATACGTGCTTCGCGATGAACAAGAACCTCGAGAACTCCGCCGGCGAGCCGTTCGAGGGCCGGCACGAGAATGCCCAATTCTGGCGGTGGATGCTCTCCCGGATCACCGATCGGGACCAGTGGATTCCACCCAAGCCGCCGCCCTTGGAGACAGAAGTTCCGGAGGCTCCTGAGTCTCCGCCGGCGTCGGCAGACGAAGTGCCCGAAGCCGGGCCACCCGACAAGGACAAAGCCAAGGACAAGAAAATCCCGGAAGCGCCGCCCGGCTCGAAAGAAACGGTCCCGGAGGCTCCGCCGCTAAGATATCCGACACCCAGAAGTCCCGCGCCCAGGCTCCGTGGGCTGGGGATACCGGGTCTGCAGAAGGCCCCGCCGCCGAAGCCCAAGGATGCCGGCAAATCGGCCGATTCGGCCGGCAAGGAGGTGGCACCATGATCCGGGTTTGGATCGGCACGGCGCTATTGGCCGGATCGTGGCTCTTGGGGTTGGGTTACTTCCAACCGACCAACTGGCCGGCGTGGGTCGCCATGGTCGTGTTGGGTACGCTGGCGCTGGTGGGAACGATCGACCGGCTGCCGGACCGTCGCCAGCTTGGCGCGGCGCTGGTGTTGCTGCTGCCGGTCGCGTGGTTCATGCCGTTGCCGTACAAGGCCGGGCCGGTGTTGATAGCGGTTGGCCTGGCCGTCGAGCTTGAGCCGGTTCCACGCCGATGGCTCACGGCGTTGGGCCGAACCGCCCTGGCAGCCGGTGTTGTGCTGTTGGCCCAATCGCTGACCATGCTGGCCTACGCGGTCCAAACCGCCCGGTCTCACGAGTTACCCTGGCCGTTGCCATGGCTTGTCGGCGCGATTGCCAAATTGGTAGGTGCCGATGCGGCGACCGTTGACGACACGGTGGCCATCCACTCGATGCGCGAACTGCACCGGCTGGGAGCGACCTGGGAATTGCTGCTGGACCCGGCCACGCTTTGCTTTTTTGTCGGCGGCCTGGCAATGCTCGGCCTGGCGGCCTGGAGCCGGCTTTCGCCCGATCGACGCTGGTCCTGGTGGCTCGGTTGCGCGCGGACCCTAACGCTGCTGGTGGCGGCCTGGCTGCCGATCCGGTTGATGCTCGTACTGGGGCTCTATCTACACCGGGCGCTCCGTGCCGAGCCGACAATCGCAGACGTTCCAGTGCCGCCGACCACAATGGACCAGTTCCTCAGCGTCTGGGTCCACGTGCTGCTTTTGGTTGGGCCGGTGCTGCTGGCCGCGCGGTTTGTGCGCCTCGAAAAAGGGACCAGGTTTAATTTGCCGGAACGGCCCGGAGGATGCTTCGCACAAATTAAACCTGGTTCCTTTTTCGGCCTTCCCACCGCAATCGCCTTGGCCTGCCTGGCCGTTGGCCTCGTTACGTTTGTCGTGCAATGGGACCCGGTCGGCAGTCGCAAGGCGGGTCGGGTGATGGTGGTCGAACGGCACTCGACCTGGGAGCCGACCATCCGACGCTATTCCACCGACTGGTACGGGGAATTGGCCAGCTACAACTACGCCGCACTGTACGATTTCTGCGGACAGTACTTCCAGATGTCGCGGCTGTTGGAGTCCGACACAATCGACGACGAGACGCTGAGTAAGTGCGACGTGCTGATCGTCAAAACACCCACCGCGCGTTGGAGCCGCGAGGAAGTCGAGGCGGTCGGCCGGTTTGTCAGTAGCGGCGGAGGACTGCTTCTGGTGGGCGATCATACCAACGTCTTCAAGACGGGCACGTATTTGAACGACATCGCCCGAACGTTCGGCTTCGCCTTCCGCGACGATCTGCTCTTCCACGTCGGCACGCCGTACGAACAGTTTTATCGCCGGCCGGCGGTGCCGCATCCGGCCGTGCAGCACGTGCCGTGGATGGACTTTGCCGTTTCCTGTTCGATCGACCCTGGCACGAGTCCCGGCCGGGCGGTGGTGCGGACCCCCGGGATGTGGAACCTGCCGCCGGCCTATCATACCGAGAACTATCACCCCCAGGCCGAGTACCGGCCGGAAATGCGCTACGGCTCGTTCGTCCAGGTTTGGGCCGCCCGACACGGCTCCGGACGCGTCCTGGCGTTCACCGACTCGACCATTTTCTCGAACTTCTGCGTCTACCAGCCCGGCAAGGCCGAACTGTTCCGCAATATGGTCGAGTGGCTCAACCACGGCGGCCCGCTGGATAACCGCTGGTTGTGGCTGCTTCTGGTTGCGCCGCTTGTGTTGGTTGGCGCCGTGATGTTGATCGTGGCCGAGTGGTTCATCCGGCACCGCGACGGCGCGTGGCTTTCGCTTCTGTCGGCCGGGCTGCTCGGCTGGACCGCCGGGTCGATAGCCGCCGCCTTGGTCCACGGTCGGGCGATGCCCGTGCCCGAGAACGTCCGACCGCTCGAGCACGTGGTCATCGACCGCACCGTGTCGGAAGTACCCCAATCGCTCGGTGCGTTCATCCGTGGCGAAGGCGAAGGTTATGGACTTTTCGAGCAGTGGATTCCGCGGCTGGGGTATCTCACGTCTCGACGCAAGGGCAACGATGCACTGTCCGGCGACGCGTTGGTGGTGCTTTGCCCAACGCGCTCGGTAAGCAAGCAGTTCCGCCAGCGGCTGGTCCGGTTCGTGGCCGATGGCGGCAAGCTACTGGTCGTCGATTCACCCGACAACGACGGCTCGACGGCCAACAGTCTGCTTTGGCCCTTCGGTTTAGGGGTCAATCACTCCACGACCCGGCAAGGCACGCTCAAAGTGGTGGGCGACTGGCCCGGCACACGGCGGGAGGCTGCCTGCGAGATCACCGGCGGAAAGCCGATCGCCCGGTTAAATGACTTGCCTGTCGCCGCCACGATCAATTATGATAAGGGAATGGTGATGGTGATCGGGTTTGGCTATTTGTTCAACGACGCCGGCATGGGCTACAACTGGATGGTTGAACCGAACGCCGAGATGCGAACCAGGTTCGATTTGCTGTTCGAGTTGATTCGCGCATTCATGACCGGCCGCCCCGTCGCCAAGCCGCCACGGTCATGAGGCCACGCAACCGTCTGCTCCCGCCGACGGCTATGGGTATTGGGGAAGGTTATCATCTGGTTCCCAAGCTCTGCTTGGGAACCCACCAGTCGCCAGGAATATGGTGCGGTCCCAAGCAGAGCTTGGGACCGAGTGTCATTTTCCCCGAGGAGATACCGATGAGACACTTCGCGGCCACCTGGCCCGACACGCCCACGCCGTGCTGAATAGCGGTAAGGAGTAGAGTTCAGAAGCCTCCCAAGAAACGGTCAAGCGGCCCGCTTGCCGTGACAAGGGGCCGCTTGTTTTTTGCAAAGGAGACTTTCGAGCTCTTCTTTCTCGGAGCCATCAGGTCATTTGCGCTGTGGGTGCCACACCCACGAGGCAACTCAGTTGCAGCACGCGGGCTCGCAACATTCGGGCTCGCAGCAATCGCAGCAGCAGCAGGCCAGCCGGGCACGAAGCCCGGCCAACAGGCCGCAACGGGGCTTCTTGCAGCAGCACTCAGCCTCGCAGCATTCGGGCTCGCAGGCGGCCGGCTTGACAGCCTCGCAGGCAGCCGGTTCGCAGCATTCGG
>JAUWJC010000635.1 GCA_030607895.1 Pirellulales bacterium | reverse complement strand
TATTTTCGATGTTGTGCTAGCAAGCATTTGGTGCTAGCAAGCATTTGTTGTTGAGGATCGAGGCCTCTGAACCCTAAAGCTCAACCCCTCGAAAAGTGCGGAGTTCGCACTTAAAAACGGAAGAGCCTTTTTTTGGGTAAACCGCTGGCCGAAAACATGGACCTGTCCCCTTCCGTGGCGAGAAACACCCCGAGATGGACACGCACCTGAAACCACCCGCCGCCGCGAAAACCCGATTGGTCACCGAGAAATAGGAGCTTACCGTGAACCACCGATTGACAGTGGTAGTGATGATAACCCTGGCGATAACCGTTTTGAGCATGTCGGCACGTGCCGACCGGCTCCAGGCTGCCCGCCGCCCCAACATTGTGCTGATAACGGCCGACAATCTGGGCTACGGCGACACGGGTTGCTACGGCAACCGCCAGATCAAGACGCCCCAGTTGGACCGGCTTGCCCGGCAGGGCGTTCGTTGTACCGACTTCTACTCGGCCTCGCCCACTTGCACCGTCTCGCGAGCCGCGCTGTTGACCGGCCGATACCCGCAGCGGAACGGGTTGACCTGGCAACTGGGCAAGGAGGAGAACCGCACCGGCGTAGGACTGCGCCACAGCGAGTTGCTCCTGCCCCACTTCCTGCGCAAGCAGGGCTATCCCACAGCCTGCTTCGGCAAGTGGAACATCGGGTTTGCCAAGGGAAGTCGGCCTACCGAGCGTGGGTTCGACGAATTCCTCGGGTTCCGCTCGGGCAACATCGATTACTACACGCACGTTTACAATCTCGTGCACGACATGTTTCGAGGCACCGAGCCGTTTCACAGCGACGCCTACAGTTCCGATCTGTTCGCCGACGCCGCTTGCGAGTTCATCAACCGCAACGCCGGGCGGCCCTTCTTCGTCTACGTGCCCTTCAACGCCCCACACTATCCCAACCCGGGCAGCAAGGAGCCGGGTGTGCGCTGCGAGTGGCAGGCACCCGACGAGTATTTCAAGCTCTACGGCTACTCGCCCGACACGCAGGACGTCAAACAGCGCTACCAGGCCGTGGTCACCGCGCTGGATGCGGCAATCGGCCGCGTGCTGGCGAAAATCGATACCTTGGGGCTCAGAGACAACACTTTGCTGATTTTCTTCTCCGACAACGGAGCCTTCATGCGCAAGGGGGCCGGCCTGATGTGTGCCTCGAACGCGCCTTTGCGGACCGAAGGGTTGAAGCTCTACGACGGAAATATCCGAGTTCCGTGCATGGTGCGATGGCCGGGGCGGATCGAGCCGGGCACCATCTGCCGCGAGCCGCTTATCACCATGGACATTTTCGCGATGGCGCTCAAGGCGGCCGGCGCCCAACTGCCCGACGATCGCGTCATCGACGGCCGCGACCCGACCGCCACGCTCGCCGGTAAAGCGCCCTCGCCCCATCGCTCACTCTTCTTCCGTTATTACGGCAAGCCATGTGCCGTGCGGGCCGGCCAATACAAGCTCCTGAAAACCGGGAAGAAGCAGCCCTGGCAACTCTTCGACGTCGTTGCCGACATGGGCGAAACAACCCACCTGGCCGCCAAGAAGCCCGAGATTGTCACCAAGCTGGCCCAGCAATTCGACCAGTGGCTGGCCAAGGTCGAAAAGTAGCTTTTTCCTAGCAGACTCTTCCCTCAGCCCCCGGCTCTACCGGGGGATTGTCGGGAATTACAATCAACGCAGGGCTTTGGCACCGTCCGTCCCCCACCCCCCAAAAAAAACCATTGCACCCCCACGACTTGTGTGCTACAATCACCGGCATCAAGTGAGAACGCTATTGGGCAACGGCGCGCCCCATTA
>JAUWJC010000547.1 GCA_030607895.1 Pirellulales bacterium | reverse complement strand
ATCGTCGTGCTCAAGGAATGGGATCAAGCCGGCCGATACGCCCACCATCTGCGCAGGGGCTACGTCGATGTACTGCACATCCTCGGCAGAGATCATCTCGAAGTCGCCGTGGTGCCGGGCAATGATCGTCTCGTCGCTCAGGCGGCCGTTTTCTATCCGGGCGTCGGCCGGAGCCAAGTACGCCTCGTGCTCCTGGTCTGCCCGAAGGTACTCGACCTGGTCGGTCAGTTTACCCTGGTTGAGTTTTTGGTACGGCGTGACCAGGAACCCGTATCCGTCCACACCAGCGTAGATGGCCAGGCTGGAGATCAGCCCGATGTTGGTTCCTTCCGGCGTTTCGATGGGGCAAATCCGGCCGTAGTGCGAGATGTGCACGTCGCGGACTTCGAACCCTGCACGCTTCCGGTTCAACCCGCCGGGTCCCAGTGCCGAGAGACGCCGTTCGTGCGTGAGCATCGAGAGCGGATTGGTCTGGTCGACTACCTGCGAAAGCTCGCCGCGGCCGAAGAAGTACTCGATGGCCGCCGAGATGCTCTTCGGATTGACCAGGCTTCGAGGGGTCATTTCTTCGAGGTCCTTCAGGCTCATGCGTTCCTGGACGGTCCGCCGGAGTTTCAAAAACCCCTTACGCAACTCGTCGGAAGCCAACTCGTCGATTGTCCGCAGACGCCGGTTGCCAAGGTGGTCGATGTCGTCGATCTCGACCTCCGGATCGTTCTCGTGCAACCGTACCAGATACTTGATCGTAGCGATCAGGTCCTCGGTGCGGACGGTCATTTCCGTCTCCGGAACGTCCAGGGCCAGCTTGCGGTTTATCCGAAAACGTCCTACTTTCCCCAATCGGTAACGGTTCGTGTCGTAAAACTTTTCCTTGAACAGCGTTTTGGCCTTTTCAAGCTGCGGTGGGTTGCCTGGCCGCAAACGTTGATATATTCGCAGCAAGGCCTCTTCGTGGCTGCCGGTGCCGTCGTCGGCCAGGGCATTCAGCAGCAACGGGTTTTTCGGGGTACCCATCACCTCAACTTGGGCAACGCCGCTGGTGCAGATTACCTCGGCAATGTTCTTGGTGATCTTCTGACCGCACTCGACGAGTATCTCGCCGGCACGCGGGCTGTCGACCGGACAAACCACGTCGCCCACGGCCAGCTTGCCTTCGATCTTCGATACACTGCGTCCGTCGACAACCTTTATGTTTTCTGTTTCGTAGAACACGCGCAGCAGTGCGGCGCTCTCTCCGTACTTCGGGTCCATTGCCCGCAACAGCGTCATGATCGAGAACTTCCCGCTCTGATCGATTCTGACTGTAAGCGATTCCTTGCGAGTAACGTTCAACTCGATCCAGCTTCCGCGTTCCGGGATGATCCGGCAACTGTGCAAACGTTGAGAGCTGCCACTTTCCGCGTTGAGTACGAAGTCGACCCCCGGGCTGCGATGGAGTTGGTTTACAACCACGCGCTCCGCCCCGTTGATTATAAACTCGCCGCCGCCGATCATGACGGGTATGTCGCCCAGGTAGACCTCCTCCTCGACCGGTTCTTCCTTGGTCAACCGCAGCCAGACCTTGAACGGTCGGCCGTAAGTCAGGCGCAACTGTCGGCACTCGTCCGGCTCGTAGCGCGGCTTCCCCAATTCGTAACGGATGTACTCCAACCGTAACGTCTTGTCGTAACTTTCTATCGGGAAAATCTCCCGAAGCACGCCCTCGATCCCGCGGCCCTTGCGCTTTTGCCAAGGGATTTCGTGCTGGAGAAACTCCCCGTAACCGCGGGTTTGGATGTCGGTCAGATTGGGAATCGCATGATGGGCACGGCGACTGCCGAAGGTGCGAATTTCTTTGGGCGCAAGGCGCCGCTGAGCCGTAGTAGCCATAAGGGGTCACCTTTTATCGGTTTTTATACTACTTGATGGATACAGTTGCGCCGGCCTCTTCCAGCTCGGTCTTCAACTTCTCGGCGTCTTCCTTGGAGATGCCTTCTTTGACCTTCGACGGCACGCCTTCGACAAGGTCCTTGGCCTCCTTCAGGCCCAACGAGGTCGCCGCGCGCACCACCTTGATCACACCGATTTTTTTCTCGCCGAAGCTTTCAAGCACTACGTCGAATTCGGTCTGTTCTTGTTTGGCTTCGGCTGCTTCTCCGACGCCCGGTGCCATCATCACCGCACCACCAGCCGCCGCCTCGATGCCGTGCACCTCCTCGAGGTAATCGCTGAGTTCTTTCGCTTCCTTGAGCGTCATTTCGGCAATCTTATCGCCGAATTCCTTGGTCGTCGCGGAAAATTCGCGGACTGCTTCGTCTGTTTCCATCGGGCTACTGTCCTTTCAGGTTTTAATAAAGCCGCGACCGTTGGTCGCGATATGTAATAATGTTGGCACTATCCACTGTATTTGCGCGACCACCGGTCGCGGCTTTATAGCTGACTGCTTATAGCTGACAGCTTTTCAATCCTCTTCGCCTTTTTGTGCAATCTGGCTTACCAACGCCCCTCCAGGCCCGTTCAGTTGTGCAACCAAGGTTGCCCCCGGGCTAAGCATCTGGCCGACCAGCAGGCTGAGTTGTTCCTGTCGGTTGGGCCACTTGCTAACCTCTGCCACTTGTGCGGCGGTCAGCGTCTCGCCGTCCATAACTCCGCACCTGGCCTCGAACGCCTCGTACTGTTCCTCTTTGGCCAGATTGGCAATCTCCTTGGCCAGGCTGACGATGTCTTCGCTCCCCCAACAGACGGCCGCGGTGCCGGTTAGCCCGTCGAACATGGCCCCAAGCGGCGTGCCGGCCGTCGCACGTGCGGCCAGGCTGTTCTTCACCACCATCACGTTGATGTCTTTGCTGCGCAGTCCGGCCCTCAGGCGATTGCTCGCGTTGGCATCCAGGCCGATCACGTTTACCAGAAGCGCGTCGTTTACCTCCGAGAGGCGTTCGCGGAGGTGGTCGGCGATCAGGTTCTTGACGTATTTGCTCATGTTATTAACCGTGTAACACTTCAGCCAAATGAACTTTTTGCTTGATTCT
>JAUWJC010000582.1 GCA_030607895.1 Pirellulales bacterium | reverse complement strand
CAATCGCGTCTTTCTGGGCATTTGGAGGACACCAGACACATTTTCGGCGTGTGCGATGGCCCCATGCTGGTTTTCGTCGTGACTCGAACTCGTGGGGGCAAGCGAATTCCCAATGTCGCATTTACTGTCCGGGCACTCTGCGAACCGTACCATTCCAAGGGGCCATGGACAAGGGGGAGGGAGGGATGAAGGATGAAGGATGAAGGATGAAGGATGAGGGATGAAGGATGAGGGATGAGGGATGAGGGATGAAAAAGGGCTTGAAATTGGCCGCGCGGTGTGATACATTTGTTCATCATGTCCTGTTGTGCCGTGACGCGGCGTGACGCCCTTTGCGTGAGATCTTTTGTTGGATTTTGGGGCGGCTAAAACGTCCAACAATTCGGGCGTTTGTAACTCGTTGTGGCGTGGAAAGTTACGGCGGCGAATGAATCGAGGAAACTCCCCTTGACAAGAGTTTCGGCAAGGTAGGATCGCCATGACCCGACGCTGTAAGTCGACGGTGGATAACAACTTGCAACCACACATGACGGCCGATGGGAATTATTGGACCGGTGCAGCATGCGTCCAAATGCCCAACAATTCGCAAAACCCCGGGAAAACGGTACTTGCCGGCGGACGTACATGGAAAATTCCCGGCCGACACGGATCCTGCACGGTCCGCGCGGCGGCCAACTCCGTGCGGATTCTAACGGTACTCCTTCCACGCCTCGATCATCTGCATGAGTCCTTCTTGCGGCGTGTCGGGGAAAATGGCATCGGTGGGCTGGAGGATGAACCGGTTCGTCGGACCAAGGATATCAAGCGCATGTTTGACCTCGTCGCGAATTCGCCGCGGGTCGCCGGAAGCCAGGGTAAGCGCATTCGTGCCGCCGACCATGGTCATGCGGTCTCCGAACAGTTCGCGGGCCCTCTCCGGCGACAAGTGGTCGAGCACCGGATCAACGAAGTACAGAAGGTCCACGCCGGCGTCGGCGATTCGCGGTCCCAGCTTCTCCACGCCCGTGTTGATCGTATAGCCGAACTTCTTGCCGTACTTATGAGCCAGTGCCGTAAGCTCGGCCAGGTGCGGATACACCAACTGGTCGAAGAGTTTTGGCGACCAGAAGTCGGTCGAGGAATACCAGCCACGCTGCACGACGATATCCACGCCGTCGGTTTCCGCGGCCAGTTCGGTGCGGGCGTAGTCGGTTCGGGCGATCGTATCCATCAATTGCCCAAACGCTTCCGGCGCGTCCATTGCCATCATCACGGCCCCCTGGGTGCCGGCAAACCAGACGGCGGCATCCATGCCGAAGGCCGTCCACGCCTGTATACACAGGCCCTTCTCGTTGGCGAACGCTTTCATCTTGGCCACCCGATCGGCGAACCAGCGGCGCTGTTGGTCGTCGGGTGGGGCAAACAGGTGCTTGATCGCCGGCACGTCGGCCGGGCTGCTCACGGCATGCTCCCCCCCGCGAGGCACGTTGTAGTCCTCGATGATCGGCACGCAGTCGGGCTGAATCGGCCAGCCAGCCCCTTCGTTTTTTGTCTTTCTGACCGCATGGCGCAGCGGGCCGGAAGGTGTTTCGTACTGGCGGACCATCACCGGATGCCTCTGGTCGCCACCGGTCCGGTGCGGCTCGATGACAGAGGCCTTCCAGGTAACCGCCGGGTCCTGACTCCACGGCACGGACACTTCCAGCAGGTCGTCGACGCCCATCGACAGCCAGGCCTCGGCCCGGCGGAACTCATCCTCAAGCTTCCAGGGCCGCGGCAGGGTGTGAAGGTGCTCCAATCTTTTGGAGTACCAGTACTCGACCGGCTTGCCGTCGGTTTCCCAGCGGAGATGCTCGGGAGCGGGAAATCCGAAGCACCAGGTGGTCAGCGGGACGTGATCCGCCGGCTTTCCGTTAAGGGCGGCCAGAATTCTATCTCTTGAAGTCATCTTGTTGGACTCCTCTTTTGGGAGATTGCGAAGCCGCAAGCGGCAAAGTCATGCGGTTACCGCGGCCTTGATCGCACTTGCGGCGGCCCGTTCCTGGTCCTCGGTCAGCCGGGACGGAATCGGCACGAGGATCGACCGGGCGAACAACGCATCGCTATTCGGGCAAGCCCCCTTGTGGTAGTCGTAAACGTTCTGCGAGTTCTCCGCCAGTTGCCACGGATTGCCGGCCGGCGACAGGGGCACCTTGTTCACCAGCGACGGGATACTGTAGTAGATGTGCAGCCCGTACTCGGCGATTCTGAATACGTTATGCAGGCCGGACTGCTTCATCTTCTCGACGGCGGCCAAAGCCTTGCTCTCGTCTTCCAGCATCAGGATCAGGAAGGTCCCGGTGTCTCCTTCGGCGTCGTTGAGGCGTCGGAATTCCAGGCCCGGCGTTCCTTCAAGCATCGCCTTGATCCGACGATTCGAGGCCCGCATGTGATCGACGATCCTTGGCAGTTTTTCGAGTTGCACCGAGGCGACCGCGCCGCACAGTTCGGTCATGCGGCGTCCGCTACCCCACGCGATGGCGTAAGGCTCCGGCGTAGCCAATCGTCCGCCGACAGGTATGAGCCCCATATCATGGGCGGAAACTGCCCGGTAGTAAAGCTTTTCGTCATTGGCCACCAGCACCCCGCCCTCGCCGCAGGTCATGTTCTTG
>JAUWJC010000415.1 GCA_030607895.1 Pirellulales bacterium | reverse complement strand
GAAAACCTCCGCGGTTTGGGCTCTTTCCCGTTCGCTCGCCGCTACTGAGGAAATCGATTTTTCTTTCTTTTCCAGCGGTTACTTAGATGTTTCAGTTCACCGCGTTGGCCACCCGCGCCTATGTATTCAGCACGGGTCAGTTCAGGAATCCCGGGATCAACGCTCGTTTGACAACTCCCCCGGGCTTTTCGCAGTCTTCCCCGCCCTTCAAAGCCTCCTGACACCAAGACATCCCCCATGTGCCCTTAGTTAGCTTGACCACATGAATCCAAAGCTCCCGAGCGGCCGACGGACCCCAAAAAGCGAGACCAGACAAACCGAACTGAAAATGGACCCATGCAAAGCTACGAAGACCGAATGACTAGCGACGGCTGCCCGCCACCAATAACGCCACCCGATCAGAGTAACGATAGCTCTCTAAGTTATTTGGATCCCCGGGAAGACACCGACGAATCGGCCCCAACACCGAGGTTCCAAGGCCCGAGAAACTAGTGCGATACGTCTTGCGACGCATCGACCCGTTTCATGGTTAATGCCACTTAAACCACAACCAAATTGTCAAAGATCAACCCAGGCTCCCCCCACCACGGTGGGAAGACCCCTTCGCTGTCAGATCGACAGGGAACAGATTCCAGTTCCTATTCAGCAGGCTCGAAACCCGTTCCCAGTCGATCTACCTCTTACTCACCTGGGGCCAACACCAGCGAAACCTTGAATATAGCGGTCGCACCCAAGTTTGTCAAAGGGCAAAACCCCCTTTCGACAAAATTATTTTCTCGCCGAGTTTTTCGACGCAGAACCTATCGCGTCGGGCGTGCCTCATTCCTCTAAATGGAATTATATCGGCCTCCGCCCGGATTGCAAGCCACCCGCACCATCCAGAACGGGCTCAGGCCAGACAAATCGGAGCTTTCACCCCAACTCGCCAAATTGCCTCCAGGCGTCGGGTAACGGGGCCTCGATTTGGAGCGGCTCCCCATTTACCGGATGGGTAATCACCAGCCGTCGGGCGTGCAAGGCGATGCCGGCCGGCCAGCGCCGCGGGCTGCCGTACTTGCGATCGCCCAGGATCGGATGACCACGATGCGCCAATTGCAGGCGAATCTGGTGCTTTCGGCCCGTCTCCAGTTCGATCTCCAGTATGGAATTGCCTTGCACGGCCGCCAGGCGACGATAGGCGAGTCGTGCGTGCTTTGCGCCGGGTTGGGTTGGCCCGACAATCCACATTCGGCGGTGCCGCCGGTCGTGGCCGATCCAGTCTTCGCACTCCGCGGAAGCCGGCTCAACCGAGCCCTCTACCACCGCCCAATAGACCTTCTCGACGGCATGGGTGCGAAACTGCTCCGTCATTCGCCTGGCGGCCTTTGAGGTTCGAGCCAGAAGCACCACGCCCGTGACCGGGGCGTCCAGGCGGCTCATGACGCCCAAATAGACATCGCCCGGCTTGGAGTACCGTCGCTTGATGTACTCTTTGGCAATCGCCAGCAGCGTGGGCCGACCCTCCGGGGTTCCCATAGTTGGCAACCCGGCCGGCTTCGCCACCACAAGTAAGTGGTTGTCTTCGTACAGGATATTCAGGGGCACACTGGACATTCGCCGAATCTGCTTGGTTTTGATATCATCGTATCAGGCAAAGCGGATGGGAAAAAGGGAAGGAAAAAGGGAAGGAAAAAGGGGAAAAAGGGGAAAAGGGGGAAAAAGCGGAAAGGGAAATGGCAAGAACCGACCAATCGCCGAAACTGATTTTGGCCAGCCGCAGTCCACGTCGTCGGGAGTTGCTGGCCGAGGCGGGCTACCGGTTCACGGTCTGTCCGCCGAGTGCGTCGGCCGAGAGTGGCGATTCAGGCGGCCAGCGGCCAGAGCGGCCAGAGGAACTGGTCGCCCGACTCGCCCATCAAAAGGCAGCCGACGTTGTCCGACGCGTCGAAAAGGGTGTCGAAAATCGCGTCGAAAATCGCGTCGAAAAGAGTGTCGAAAAGGGTTTGATCCTGGCCTGCGACACGGTGGCCGAATGCGACGGCCGCATCCTGGGTAAGCCGTCCGACGAGATACACGCCCGGCAGATGCTCGAAACGCTCCGCGGCCGCCAACATCGCGTGTTTACCGGACTGTGCCTCTGGAAGGTGCCCGAGGGAAAGCCGAAAACTCGCGTGGCGGTCACTACCCTCCGCATGGACCGGCTTAGCGACGAACAGATTGATACTTACATTACCAGCGGCGGTTGGTCGGGCAAGGCGGGCGCGTTCGGCTACCAGGACCGACTCGGTTGGGTCCACGTGATCGAGGGAAGCGAGTCAAACGTGGTTGGCCTGCCGTTGGAGTTGCTGGCCGAGATGCTCGCCGAGATGCCCGAAATCGACTAAAGGCGTGCAAGCGCCCGATCGATACGAGCCAGGCAGGCGTCTTGGCCGAGAATTGCCAGGCAGTCGAACATGCCCGGGCCAAACGCCTTGCCGGTTACCGCAATGCGGATCGAGTGGATGATCTGGCCGATCTTGATGCCCTCGCTTTCGACAAACTCGTGCAGCAACTTTTCCAGGGGCTCGGCATCGAACGGCTCCGCTTCGGCCAACTGGTCCCTGAACCGGGCCAATAGCTCGGGCGCCTCGGGTTTGCCGAGCCGTTTTTGGAAAGCCTTCTCGTCGTAAGGCATCCGGTCGTCGGGCATGAAGAAGAAGTCGGCATAGGCAATAATGTCGCCGGCCACCTTGAGCCGATCACCCAATGCCTCCAGGACCATCGTCAGCTTAGGCTCCAACTCCGACGGCGATTCCGAGCAAACCAGCCCCGCCTTCCGCAAGTAGGGCAACACCAGGGCCGCCTTTCGGGTGATCGGCAACTCGAGCATGTGGCGTTGTTGGATCGCCGAGAGTTTTTTGGGATCGAAACTGGCCGGCGCCTTGTTCACCCTCTCCAACGAAAAAGCCTCGACCAACTGCTCCCGACTAAAATGCTCGGTCTTGTCGTCCAGCGACCAACCCAATAGTGCCAAGTAGTTTATGATTGCCTCGGGCAAGTAGCCGACCTGGCGGTAGAAGGAGACTAGAACCGGGTTGAAAGTTTCCGGATTGGTTTCCAGGTGGATGGCTTCGGCAATCTCCCGGCCGTGGTCGACGAGTTGGGCGAAGTCGCGGGTCTTCAGATATTTGGTCAGCTTGCGTTTGCTCAATTTGACCTTGCTGCCCGGCTCGGCCACAAAAGGCAGGTGAGCATAACGCGGTAGTTCGTAGCCAAGCGACCGTGCAATGAAGACTTGCCGTGGCGTGTTCGAGAGGTGTTCTTCGGCCCGGATGACGTGGGTGATACGAAGGTCGTGGTCGTCCACCACGCTTGCCAGGTGATAGAGGCAGGAGCCGTCGGCCCGTTGGATGACGTGGTCCTGCTCCTGGACCCATTCGAACCCGACCTGGCCGCGCACCAGGTCGTCGATAACCAGCTTGCCCTGGCGGGGCATTTTCAGCCGCACGACGGCCGATCGGCCTTCGGCCTCGAAGGCGGCTTGTTGGTCGGGCGTCTCGGCCATGAAGCGGCGGCTGTAGGCGAACGATTCCTTCCGCTCTCTGGCCGCTTCGCGCTCGGCCTGGATTTCCTCCGTCGTGGCATAGTCGCGATAGGCGAATCCGTCGGCCAGCAACTTCTCGACGGCCGCCTGATGGAGTCCGGTCCGTTGCGACTGGTAGTAAGACCCATGCGGCCCGCCAACCTCGGGCCCCTCGTCCCAGTCGATACCCAACCATTCCAGGCCGCGAAGAATCGGATCGAGCGCCTCGTCGACGTTCCGCTGCCGGTCGGTGTCGTCAATCCTAAGAACAAACTTTCCGCCATGCCGCCGGGCGAACAGCCAGCAGAACAACGCCGTGCGGACTCCGCCAATAGGCAGGTAGCCGGTCGGACTGGGAGCGAATCGAGTGCGGACGGTCATGGTAGTGGATAGTGGATAGGGGGTAGTGGATAGTGGGTAGTGGATAGCGAATTCCTGGCTTGCGTATGATAATTGCCGTGCTTCCACTTCTGACTTCTGACTACTGACCACTGACCACTGACCTCTGACTACTGACCAAGTAGCTTTTCCCCCGGACGGCCGGTACAATACGGAAGTGCAGCCGTGGTCCAACAACAGGCGCCAACCTTGAAACCGAACGACCGAGAAGCCGATCCGCGCTCCGCCGATCAATCGGCCGCCGCAAGGCAACCGGCCGGGCACTTCCTCTACGCCGCCGGCGCGCGCCCCTTGGCCGGATACACCATCAAGCGAAGCGTCGGCCAGGGCGGATTCGGCGAAATCTATTTCGCCACCAGCGACGCCGGCAAG
>JAUWJC010000616.1 GCA_030607895.1 Pirellulales bacterium | reverse complement strand
GTTTCTTTTTTAGTGTGGCTTGGGCTCCTAAGCTCCCCCCACCCTACTATTTAATTGCGAAGCCTCGAGCGGCATTTTCAATGAAGATCAGCGACCTGGAATTCTGGCTTGTCGAGATCGAGTGCGACGTGGAGGACTCGCCGGTTCGCCGGTTGTTGGTACGTTTGGCTACCGACTCGGGCATGGAGGGCTGGGGTGAAGCGCGGGTTTCGTGGCGTGCCGCGGAGTTGTCCGCCCGGCGCGACGCCCTGCTGCCGGTGCTCATCGGCCGAAGCGTCTTCGACATCGAAGAGTTGCTGATGCTGGACGTGACCGGCGACGCCCGGTTGCGCTGCGCCTTGGAGACGGCTTCGTGGGACCTGGTTGGCCGGGCGGCGGGCGAGCCGCTGTGCCACCTTTTCGGTGGAGGTTATCGGCAGCGGATTCCATTGTCCGTTCGGTTGCCCGGCGGGCCGGCCCAGCGCGTGGCCAAGGCAGCCCGCGAATTGGCCGATCAAGGGTTCCATTCGCAGATCATCTCTTCCCGAGGACACGCCGAGACCGACCGTGAAGTTGTAGTTGCAATCCGTGAGAGCACGGGAGACAGGGCTTCGTTGCGTCTGGACGGCGCCGCGCAATACGACATGGAAACCGCCCGGGATTTGTGCGCGGAGTTGGAGCAATCGGCCTTGGAGTTTTTCCTCGACCCGCTCGACACGCGGGAGTTGTACCCGGTGGTTTCGCTGAGGCGTCAGACCGGCGTTCCGCTTGCCGTTGGTCGAGCGATTCATGGTCCAGTCGACGTTTTGTCTCTGGTTCGCTCTGGGGCGGCCCAATTCGTGGTTGTCGATCTTGAGCAGGTCGGTGGGTTGGCGTCCGGGCGAAAATGTGCCGCCGTGGCGGAAGCCGGCGGCGTGGACGTTTCGCTGAACGCCGGCCCGTCGTTTGGCGTAACGGCAGCCGCCATGTTGCATCTGGCCGCCTCCTCGCCCGCTCTGGCAAGCTGCAACGAATGTAGCTATCACCAACTCCAAGATGACCTGCTCGCCGAACCGCTCGACATCGTCGACGGCATGATTGCCGTGCCACAAGGCCCCGGACTAGGCGTGGAAGTGGACCGGGCGAAACTCGATCGGTACCAGGTAACCGCTTAACAAACTCAAACTGTAAGGAGGGGAGTCCGAAAATGGGGACTGGCTCCGTCACGAGCTGGTTTTCACGAGAGTTTTCGGTTTGCCGACGGTGCCTGTCCCCTTTTTCGGACGGCGAATACCGAGCACCGTGGAAAAAGGGGACAGGCACCTCGCGGCTATGGTTTTTCCCGCACTTCCGGCCGATATCTGCGGGGAGTCCGAAATCGGGAGCCAGTCCCCATTTTCCACTGACCGCTTACAGTTTGAATAACAAAGTTTGCGCGTGGGTCTCGCGTTACTCGACCCACCCTACATCTACCCTACACCTACTTCACTTCCAGCATCCGCTTGAGTGCCTTCAGTGCCCAACGGGCCGTCTCGGCGTCGACGCGGATGACGTTGACCGGCGTGCCGGCAGCCAGGTTCTCCAGCGACCAGCAGAGGTGGGCCAGATCGATGCGGTACATGGTGGCGCACATCGAGATCGACGGCGCCAAGAAGTGAATCTCCTGGTCGGGATGCTCGTGCTTCAGCCGGTTGACCAGGTGCAACTCGGTGCCGATTGCCCAGCGGGTTCCCGGCGAAGCCTCTTCAACCGCCCGCACAATCGTGCCGGTCGAACCGGCCACGTCGGCCTGGTCCACCACTTCCATCATGCACTCCGGGTGGACCATGATTTTGACATCCGGGTATTCCTGTCGGAACCGCTCGACGTGCTCGGGCAGGAACATCTTGTGTACGCTGCAATGCCCTCGCCAGAGAATAATCCGTGATCGGCGGATTGCTTCTTCTCGATTTCCACCAAGCTCGTCTTGATGCGGGTCCCAAACCGGCATCTCGTCCAGGGAGATTCCCATGGCCAGCGCGGTGTTGCGGCCCAGGTGCTGATCGGGGAAGAACAGCACGCGGCTGCGTCGCTCGAAGGCCCAGTTGAGTGCGGCCGCCGCGTTGGCCGACGTGCAGACGATCCCGCCGTGGAGGCCGCAAAATGCCTTCAGCGAAGCCTTCGAGTTGACGTAC
>JAUWJC010000654.1 GCA_030607895.1 Pirellulales bacterium | reverse complement strand
GAAATCCCGATTGCGATTTCCGACCTCCGATTTCCGACTGCTCACGTACCCTTTGACTCTTGTTTTCGGCAGAACGCAAAATGACACGAGTTGCCATTATTGGAGGAGCGGGTTACACCGCCCTGGAACTGATCAGAATCCTCTTGCGTCACCCTGACGTCGAGATCGTTGCGATCAGCGACATCCAGGAGGGCCAACCGCACCTGGCGTCGATACATCCCTCGCTGGCCGGGCGGCTGGACCTTTGCCTGGAAAAGCTCAGCCCGGCCGAGGTCTCCGCCAGGGCCGAGTGTGTTTTCGGCTGCCTGCCGCACGGGGTGAGCGCCTCGATCGTTCCACACCTGCTGGATGGCAACACTCGCGTGGTCGACTTCAGTGCCGATTACCGGCTCAATGACCCCCAGGTGTTTGCCAAGTGGTACGGACAGGAACATGCCGATCCGGATCGGCTGGGTAAGGTTGTCTACGGCCTGCCCGAACTGTTCCGCGAAGACATTCCGCCGGCCCAACTGGTGGCGAATCCGGGTTGCTTTCCCACTTCGGCCATTTTACCGCTGGCACCGCTGCTGAAGGCCGGGTTGGTCGAGCCGGATGGAATCATCGTCGATTCCAAAACGGGTGTGTCGGGCGCAGGAAGAACACCAAGGTTGACTACACATTATCCCGAATGCAACGAGAGTATCTGTGCCTACAACGTGGGGCGTCACCGCCACACACCCGAAATGGAGCAAATACTCAGTACGGCCGCCGGGGCCAACGTCGACGTGGTCTTCGTCCCGCACTTGGTTCCCATGGACCGCGGCATTCTTACCACCACCTACTCGCGCCCGGTCGGCAAACTGACCGAAGATAAGCTGATGGACACACTCATCGACTTCTACGCCGAAGAGCCGTTCGTCCGCGTGGTCGATCATTTTCCGGGAACCAAGGATACTTGGGGCTCGAACTTCTGCGACATTACGGCGCGAATCGTCTCCGATCGAGTGATTACGATCAGTTGTCTCGACAACCTCGTCAAAGGCGCCTCCGGTGCCGCCGTGCAGAACTTCAATCTCATGTTCGGCTATCCGGAAACCACCGCAATGTGATGTTAGGGTCGAGGGTTGAGGGTTGAGAGTTGAGGGTTGAGGGTTGAGAAATGACAATTCGCGTTCCAAAGGGGTTTCAACTGGCGGGTGTTCACTGCGGCATCAAGCAGAACCCCGACAGGGAAGACCTCGCACTGGTCGTATCCGAAAAGCCGGCCGTGGCAGCCGGTGTCTACACGCAAAACCTGGTTCACGCCGCCCCGGTGGCGCTGGATCGCGGTCGGACACCGAGCGATCGGATTCGCACGGTGGTAATCAACTCGGGCAACGCAAACTCCTGCACGGGCGAGCGCGGGTTGCGGGATGCTCGGGAGATGGCCCGGCTGTCGGCCGCCGCCTGCAATGCCGATGAAGACCAGGCCCTGGTCCTTTCAACCGGCATAATCGGCCAGTTCCTACCGATGGAAAAAATCGCCCGGGGAATTCAAGCCGCCACGGCCCGGCTCGCTTGCGACGAAAAGGCCCTCCTCT